>NZ_VRVA01000072.1:0-28446 GCF_008039945.1 Methylobacterium sp. WL64 | reverse complement strand
GCGAGGTCGGCCGAAGAAGGTCGCCCTCGTCGCCGTGATGCGAAAGCTCCTGGTGACGCTCAACGCCATCGTTCGCGACCGCACGCCCTGGCGGTCGATCACCGCTTGACCTTCAACACAGCCGCTCTGTCGCGCGGTCAGTCAATCATCTTGCGTGGTCCACGCAGCATCTGCCGGCCAGACTGGAGGAGGGCAAATTCAGTCGTCCAGTGCGTCGGAGACGAACTGCCATTCACCAGCAGCCACTGGACTGGTCGACTCGGCCGATGTCCGCTTCGGAGAATGCGCCAGGATGTTTCGAATGACTAGAATGGGCGCAAAGCAGCCGAAGGAACGAGACGGCCGGATCGCCAGCCATTGCGGGCGAGGACGTGGAGGAAACTTCTGCTTACGCTGGTGAGCGAATAAATTAACGAGTCGGCCGTGCCAGATGATAAAGCAGGGCTCGTATACAGAAGTGGCGCTTTCCACTGAAAATGTCAGATCGCGTATCTTTATAAGCAAGCGTTAGGACTGCAAACGCGCTACTGGGCCCTCTATAAAGAGGGCCCTTCTCTCTTTCTTACTGAGGGAGGCCCGAGGGAGGCCGTCTTGCTCGAAGAGCAAGGCTTCGCCTGGACGGCGGCGAAGCCAGCCGTCCGGGGCATGCTCGCGCGGGGCGAGGCCATCGGTCGACCGTTGGATCGGAGGTGCAACCTTGTGACAGGCAGGCCAGGGCTGGGCTGTTGGCCTTTATGCACCGCTTCCCGCCATCCGGCGGCCAGCGCAGACAGGATCCC
Organism: Methylobacterium sp. WL64; assembly: GCF_008039945.1. Lineage (NCBI taxonomy): Bacteria > Pseudomonadati > Pseudomonadota > Alphaproteobacteria > Hyphomicrobiales > Methylobacteriaceae > Methylobacterium > Methylobacterium sp. WL64. The sequence goes on along the minus strand of NZ_VRVA01000072.1, from coordinate 27,667 downwards.
ACCCTCCAATCCATCGGGGTGGGGGAATCGTCTCTGGGGGATGGCTGCGAAGCCTTGTACCCCATCCTGGGCTTGCTCGTTTCCAAGCGTACCCTTGTCACCGATGCCCTTCGGTCGTTGATCCGGTTGTCTCCCGTCCCGCTTGGCTAACGGTGGAGGCGCGGATGCCCGTGAGGGGCCTGGCATATATCTGAACTGGCAGGATGACGTGCGTGCGAGAAGCGGTCACTCGCGCCAAACGCGATCGGCTCATGCGCGCGCTTATGGATCTCGGCTATGGAGGCGGTCGGCGAGGTCGATGAGCTGGTCGCGCCAGGCGAGGGGATGAAGCCAGCGCTCGGGGATGGCGGAGGCGCCGTAGAGGGCGCCGGCGAGTTGACCGGTGACGGCGCCGACGGTGTCCGCATCGTCACCGAGGTTGACCGCCAGGGTGAGCGCGGCTTCGAAGCTGTCGGTGGTGCCGACGGCCCAGAGCGCCGCTTCGAGCGTGTGAATGACGTAGCCGGACGAACGGATCTGGTCGCGGGTTTTGGTGCGCCAAGAGCCACGGGCGATCGCGTCGATGGCAGCATCGCTGGTCCGCACCTGCGGGGTAAGGTCGAAATCGAGGCCTTCGGTGAGGTGCCGGGGGCGCAGGCCGTCACTGTCGGTGCCGATCCGCGCGCGTGAACGCAGGACGTCGGGTTGACCGAGGATGGCTTCGCGCAGGAGCTGCACGAAGTAGCTGCAGGCTTCAATGGCTTGGGGGGCGCCGTGGGTGGTCCGGCTCTGCTCGCCGGCGATCCGTTCGGCCTCCGCAATGTCATGAAGGGTATGAAGGGCGACGGGGGCGAGCCGCATCAGGGAGCCGTTGCCGGCGGAGTCCGGGTCGGTGGCGCCACTGATGGGATCGCCCGTGCGCTCAAATTTCTTGAGCGCGGATTCGGTGGTCATGCCCACGTCGAAGCAGGAGTTCGTGCAGGAGTAGGCGCCGCAGCGGAACCAGGCGACGAAGCGGTTCATCAGATCGCGGGCGTCGAAATCCGGCGCATGAAGGAGGCTCTCGGCCAGCGCCAAGGCCATACTCGTGTCGTCGGTCCACTGGCCGGGTTGGAGCTGGAAGGGGCCGCCGCCGGTCATCTCGGTGTGGTGGGGGAGGGTGTCTCGGCGACTGAATTCGAGTGTCGTGCCGAGCGCATCGCCGATCGCGAGGCCGAGGAGGGCGCCGCGCGCGCGGTCGCGAACATCGACGGGTGGTGATGAAGGAGGCTGAGACACGGTGAAGCTCCACGAATCGCCCGGGCGGATGAAGGTGGGCCCGGGGCGTGAGAGGTTCACCGCAACGGGCAGGAACTTGCGACGGGGGCGCGTCAGGGGTGCTACGCCCCCAACCGACTTACGAGCTAAGGGAGAACAGATCGAGCTGTGGCGTGGCAGCCTCCCGGCGCCGGCCGGGGCGGACGCGTGGGAGGTCTGGCATCGGGAGGGGCACGCGCGGCCGCCCGTAGAGCACCGTGCCGACGATTCCGCAGACATCGCCGTGATGAAAAGCGTGGAGCGTGTGCGGCCCTGAACGCAGGATCTCCTGCACCAGGGGCGTCTCCGTGGCGAGGTGGGACACGGCGCGGAGCAGGCAGGTCAGGCCCAGCGCATGAACCTCGAGGGCACGGAACTCGAAGACGTTTGCCGACCAGACGTGGCGTACGGCCCCGGCACTCGTGCGGGCGAAGGGATTGACCCCGAACTCGGTCGCGTCGGCGTGGATGAAGGCGGCGATGGCGGCGCGCTCAGCAATGTGAGCCGCGCCGAGGACCGCGGCGGCGAGTTGGCGTTTCGTGATCGGCACCCGCGCCCCCTGACGACTCACGCGGTAAGGTCTAGCTTGTGCGATCGCGGAGGTGAACCGACGGGAGGGCTGGCAGCGCGCGCCGGTGGTCGAGATCTGACGTCAGGCACCGGCTGCTTTCGACCGAGGCTGTGTCAAAAGTCCGGTCTGAGATAGACTTGCGGCCTCATCTGCGGAGGTCGGCATGGGTAGGTTCGTCCAAGGTCAGGACCGTCTGCAGTCCTGGTTGCTGCCCAGCTCACTGGACGACTATGTCACCGCGGACAATCCGGTTCGGGTGGTCGAGGCCTTCATCGACGAACTCGATCTCGGCACCTTGGGCTTCACCCGCTTCGAGCCTGCAGCGACGGGGCGGCCTGCTTATGATCCGGCCACGCTTCTGAAGCTCTACCTCTACGGCTATCTCAACCGGGTGCCGTCGAGCCGGCGGATTGAGCGTGAGGCGCAGCGCAACATCGAGGTGATGTGGCTGACCGGTCGCCTGGCTCCCGATCACAAAACGATCGCCAACTTCCGGCGCGACAACGGGCCTGCGATCCAGGCGGCCTGTCGGCAGTTCGTGGTGCTGTGCCGGGATCTGAAGCTCTTCGCCGGAGCGACTGTCGCCGTGGATGGATCGAAGTTCAAGGCGGTCAACAACCGGGACCGCAACTACACCGTGGCCAAGGTCGCCAAGCGCCTGGAACAGGTGGATGCCAGCATCGCTCGCTACCTCGCGGCGCTCGACCGGGCGGACAGAGAAGGCAACGCCGTTCCCAAGGCGCGGTCGCAGCGTATCGACGAGAAAATCGCCGCTCTGCGCCGACAGATGGCCTTCCTGCGCGAGATGCAGGAGCACGTGGAGGCCGCGGACGACGGACAGGTCTCACTGAGCGACCCGGACGCCCGCTCGATGGCGACGAGCGGACGCGGCACCGGCATCGTCGGTTACAACGTCCAGATCGCCGTCGATCCCGAGCATCATCTCGTCGTAGCCCATGACGTCGTCAACGAGGGCCACGACCGAACCCAGCTTGTGCCGATGGGCGGCCGGGCCAGGCGAGCCATCGATGCGGGGGAGGTCGTGGTCCTGGCCGATCGCGGCTACTACAGCGGCGACGAGGTTCTGGCCTGCGAAGGCACGGGCATCCTGCCGGCCATGCCGCGGGCCGACACGTCGGGTCGAGCGAAGAAGGGGCTCTTCGTGCGCGCCGACTTTGTCTACGACGCCGCGGCCGATCACTACGTCTGTCCCGCCGGCGCTGTGCTGACGAAGTCTGCCGCGCGCTCCGATCGACACGGCGACATCGACCAATACCGCAATCTGGAGGCCTGTCATGCATGCGCGAGGCGGGCGCACTGCACGACCGAGACGGTCAAGCGCTTCAAGCGCTGGAAGCATGAGGCGGTGCTGGAGGCCATGCAGAAACGGCTCGATTCCATGCCCGACGCCATGGCGGTACGGCGCGCCACGGTCGAGCACGTCTTCGGAACGCTGAAAGCTTGGATGGGCAGCACGCCCTTCCTGACGAAGGGCCTGAAAGCCGTGAGAACCGAGATGAGCCTCGCGATCCTCGCCTACAACGTGAAGCGGATGATCCGCCTGTTCGGCGCAACCTGGCTCATCCGGGCCATTCGAGCCTGAAGCGACCCACCGCGCCGCCGTCATCATCCTGATGATCGACGCTGGCGGCCACAATCAATGCGTTTCGACACAGCCTCGATCCAACCTCGCCATTTACGGCGATCTGCGTGATGCCTGAAAGCAGTCATTCGTCCACCTGCCGTTCTGGCGGCAGTGCGCCCAAGCCAGCCGCTTACGCGGCAGACTGCGTTTCTCGGAAGCGGACATTCGTGAGATGCCGGCGAAGGTAGTCACCGAGCCGTGCTCCCTCCGTGGCCGCACCACGAAACGCGACGTAGCCGTCCGGTCGAACCAGCACGAGCGTCGGGTGCTCCAGCCCGTAGGCCTGATGCGCGAAACGGTCGATGTCGAGGAGGCTTCCTGGCGCCACCACGCTTCCACCAGTGCGCGGCGCGGCGAGCACCGGCCGCAGCGCCACCTGCGGCCAGGACGCGAGCACGTCCGCCGCGCTCGTGACCGCGTGTCCGGTGTCGTCCCGTCCGCCGTCGAAGAGAAGCAGCGTCCATCGTTCTTCGTAGATCGCCTCGAACAGGGAGACAGGACGCAATCCAACGGCCTCGACAAGGACGGCATCAGGCGCACGCTCGCCCGCCTTCACACTGCTCCTGCCCCGGCCGCCGTCGTGGTTGAGCGGACTACCTTCGTAGGCGACGTCCAGCTGGGACGAGCGTCGCACGAAATACTGCGCCGGTCCCTTGAACAGGACTGCGGCCCCGAACCGGTAGATCACCCGTCGCCGTAACCAGTTCGGCTTGGCGATGGCGTGGAAAACACGGGTCTGCTCGGCGTTCAGCCCCTCGCGCACCGGTCGGCGCTCGGCATCGTAGCTGTCGAGCAGCGCCTCAGGCGCCCAACCGCGGTGCACGTAAGCGAGCTTCCAGCCGAGGTTGAACACGTCCTGCATGCCCGTGTTCATGCCCTGCCCGTAGATCGGGAGCGTCATGTGCCCGGCATCTCCAGCTAGCAGGATGCTGTTTCGCCGGAAGCCGGGCGCTACACCGTGGTTGAAGTGTCCGTGGCTGAACCAGACAGGGTCCGAGAGCTCGGCCGCCGGGTCGTCGGCGACCTCGCGCAGGATCTCCTGCATCTCCTCCAAGGTCGGGTCACGGTCCGCGGGCGCGCCCGCGTCATCGCTGAGGACGAACATCCGATGGTACCCACCCGGCAAGGGTAGGATGCCCATGTAGCCGTCGCGCTTGAGAAAGAACGAGGCGTGGCCGGGGAGCGATGGCCGGCTCCAGCGCAACCGGGCGTCGATCTGCCGGATGAAGCGGTTCTTGAGCCGCTCGGGTTCGAAGTCGAGACCCGCGGCCTTGCGCGCGAGGCTCGCGCCGCCCTCGCAACTCACCAACCAGCGCGCACGCACCGTTTCCCGCTCCCCGCCGGCGTGCTGCAAGACCGCCTCGGCGTGGCCGCCATGATCCGTGATCTCGACCGCCGTGACCCTGCGCTCGACGGAAGCGCCCACCTCGTCGAGGCAGAGGCTAAGGACATGCTCGACTTCGTTCTGGCCGATGAAGGCCGGCGTCCCGTAGGGGCTGGGTCGTCGATCCATCGGGATGTGGCCGAGGAGCTTGCCGTAGCCGTGTAGCGAGAAGGTATGCAGCGGCGCGCTCCGCTCCAGCAGTCGCTCCAGCACGCCGATGGCGGCGAAGACCTCCTGGGATCGGGGCCACAGGTTGGCGGCCTTGGAGTACCGCTCCGGCTCCGCCTTCTTGTCGACGATGCGGAACGGCACGTCCCAGCGATGGAGCTCGTTGGCGAGCGTGAGGCCAGCCGGCCCCCCGCCGACGATCAGGACCTCGCAATCGATCTGTGTCTCAGCCATGGTGTCCTCCGGCCTTGCGAATGGTCCGCCAGCCGATCAGGGCGGCGATGCCCCCGAGCACTGCCAAGCCGAGCTGGCGTGGAAGGGGATCGGGAACCTGCTTGGGGATCCGCGTCGGTCCGTCCGGCCCGAACTGGACCGGCTCAGCGACGTAGCGACCGCGTTCCGGCGCTTGGAAGGTGCGGGCAAGCCGCTCCAGATCCTGCGCTGCGGCGGGGCCGACGATCGGGTTGCCGTGGCCGCAGGCGAGGCACCGGGGGCGGAGTGAGGCAAGCACCCCGACCGACCGACGGGCGGCCCCCCAATCGTAGGTCGTCGGTGCCCCGGGTCGACAGACCCGTCGCGTTTGGATGACGAGCGCCGCGAACGAGTCGCTGTCGGTCGTAACGCACGCGTCACCCGCGATCAGGGTCCGGTCGCCCTCGCGCCAGAGCGAAACGTGGCCAGGCGTATGCCCGGGCGTGTGCAACCATCGCCACTCGGCGAAGCCCGGGACGACGCCGTCCTCCGGCAGCGGCGTCGCGGCGTCGCCCACGTGCGCCGCACTCGGTCCGCGATGCAGGCGCGTGACCATGGCCAGCGCGCCACCGACCGTCGGGTCCGATTTGGGATAGTCTCGGCCTTGGGTGTAGGCGATGTCGAGCGGATGGACGTAGACCGGTACGCTCCAGGCGCGTGCGAGCGTGCGTGCGCCGCCGGCGTGGTCGAAGTGCGCGTGCGTGAGGAGGATGTGTTCCGGGCGAGACGTCAGGCCGAGTTCGCTGAGGGCTTGGCGGAGCTGTTCGGCTTGGCCCGGAAAACCCGTGTCGACGAGGAACCAGCGTCCACCCGGCTCGGACACGCAGTACGCGTTCACGACGCCGAGGGCGATGCGCGCGAGGCCAAACGTGACCGGGATCGGGCTCATTGGGTTCGCACCGTGCGCATGTGATCTTCGTGTCTTAAACATGTTTACAGTGAGGTCGCGCCCAGATCCGATGGCATCGATGTCAGCAGCGCGCCTCAACGATTTAGGAGGCAGCGGTAGGCTGGATCGGCGCTCGGACTACGACCAACGTCATGATCCGTCCGACCCGTTAAAGGGTGGTCAGGCAAGCGCTCTTCGATCGGTGGACGTTAACGCATCCCTTGACCATAAACATGTTGATAGCGGTTGGTTCCCTCGGGCGTCAATCACGGTAGGGTGGGTCCATGCCGCTCCTCGACCTGTTCACCGACAGCCAGCTCAAGGTGCCCGACGACAGCCTCGGCTTTCTACTCTGGCGCGTCACCCATGCCTGGCAGCGCTTCGTCGACGATCAGCTCGAGGTCTGCGGCCTCACCCATCTCCAGTTCGCTCTCATGATTGCGCTCGGCTGGCTGACCCGGCATGACGAACCCACGACCCAGAGCGACTTGGTCGCGTTCGTGGAAATGCATCCGATGCAGGTGAGCCAGGTGCTCTCGATCCTCCAGCGCAAGGAACTGGTGTCTCGTGACCGGAACCCGGCGAACGGACGCACCAAGCGGATCGCCCTCACCGGGTCCGGCGAAACTACCCTCCGTCAGGCTCTGCCATTGATCGAGGGGGCGCATACGACGTTCTTTGGTCCACGCGGAGCTGTCGCCGACGACCTGAGAACGATACTGCAGAGCTTAGTCGTTCAGCACTCAAAATAGCAGCTCAGAACTTCTGGGATGAAAAACGTGTCTCGCTAATCATCATTGTGGGGGAACCCGCTGCGAGCCTAATGAAGAGGGATATCGACAACAGTCGGGATCGCCGCAAATAATGCGGTCTCTGCCGTAGCAGGGCTCTCCGGGGCTCGACGCGCGACACCTAATCCTGGTGCTCGAAGGCACCCGCGATGGTCAGGTGCAGGTCGTCGCCGATCAGCGGCACATAGGTCTTCACGCCAAATTCGGAGCGCTTGAGCGTGCCGGTAGCCTCGAAGCCAACGGTGAGCTTCTTGCTAAGCGGGTTAGTTCCAGCACCGACGAGAGTGACATCCAGCGTCACCGGCTTGGTCACGCCGTGCAGCGTCAGGTCGCCGGCGACCTTGGCTTTGTCCCGGCCCTCGGGGGTGACTTTGGTGGAGACGAAGGTCATGTCCGGGAATTTGGCCGCATCCAGCCACTGGTCGCCCTTGAGTTCGCCGGTGAGCTTGTCGCTGGTCGTCGTCACCGAGGCGACGGGGATCTTCACCGTCAGCTTGGACTGCGCCGGGTTCTTCGGTTGCAGATCCAAAGTACCCGACACGTTCGAGAAGCCGCCGGCGTAGTTCGAGAAACCCATGTGGGAGACACGCCAACCGACCTGGGTATGATTGGCATCGACCTGGTAGGTTCCAGCTTCGATCTGTGCTGGGTCACGGGTCGGCGGGGACTGTGCCAGCGACGGGGTCGCGAGGGAGGAAGCGAGGACAAGGGCAGAGACTGTGATGCGTTTCATGTCGAGTTCCTCTGACAAAAGTCCCGTCCATCGCTGGGCGATGGTTGTTTGAAGTAAAAATATCTGTCAACGTTAAGGTTCACTGCCGATCAGGCAACGTACAGTATTGGGTCGGCACGCCTATTCGGCGACTCACCGTCGTCCAACAGACCTTCGAGCCTGGAATCCGATCTACATCGGGTACTTGATCAGGTTTTGGAACACGAGGGAGGCTCGTGCCTGTATGAGGCGGCCGCCCTCCGCGATCTTTCCGACTTCGATCGGTGCGAAGCCAAGCCTCTCGGCAACGCCCGCGATGGTCGCGCTGGCATCCGCATGGTCGCTTGAGACGAACACGACCCGCTTTCCAATGTCGTCCGGCACCGGCTTGGCAAGGACTTTAAACGGGAGTTGGTTGAAGGCCTTGACCAGCTTCGCGCCTGGAACCCGCTCCGCGTTGACCTCGGACGTGAGGCGTCCCCCGAACTCGGCTTCCTGCACGTCCCGCGGCAACATGAAGCCGTTCGTCAGGTCGACGACGATCTTGCCGGTCCAATCGTCCAGGACCGCGCCGACCGTCTTGAAGGCGATCGATCCGACCGCGAAGAATACGATATCGGCCGCGACCGCCTCCTCGACCGCCACAGCCTTCACGCCAGCACCAAGTTCGGCGGTGCTCCCACCAAGCGTTCCCGGTCCACGAGAATTGGCGATGAGGACGGGAATGCCCTTCGCGGCGAAGAAGCCGGCCAGCGTCGTGCCGACCAGTCCCGAGCCTATGATGGCATAGGTCATGGTGATCTCCATATCGATAATGAGAGAAAACACGGGTCGAGGTTGACCCTAAGTGTTGTGTTAGAACCGGCCGTCCCGGTAATCGGCGAAGGCTTGGTCGACCTCCGCTTGCGTATTCATGACGAAGGGACCGCCGAACACGACCGGCTCGCGAAGCGGTGGACTGGCAAACAGAAGCATGCGCGCCCCGCGCGATGCGGCGGCGACCGTCACCTGCGACCCTTCTGGCCCATCCGAGCGCGTTAGCCAGGCGAGCTCGCCTTCGCCGACCGAGATCGCCTGCATCCCGATCCGCACATCGCCGTCGAGCACCAGGACGAAGGCGTTGGTGTCGGGTTCGAGGTCCTGACGGAACGATGCGCCGGGGTCGATGCGCGCGTCGAGCGCGGTCACCGGGACATGGTTCAAGGTCGGGGATACGATGTCGCCCGATCGACCGGACATCACCTTCACCTCGACGCCGGGCTCCCGCCTGACGGGCAAGGTCGCGCCGCGAAGGTCCTGATAGCGTGGCTCGGCCATCTTGTCGCCGGCGGGCAGGTTCAGCCACAGCTGGAGCGTGCGTGCCATCGAGCCGGCGACGGCGTTCTCTTCATGGGTGACGCCCCGGCCCGCGGTCATCCACTGGGCATCCCCGGCCACGATGAGGCCAGTGTGACCGGCGCTGTCGAAATGCTCGATCGCGCCATCGAGGACGAGGGTGACCGTCTCGATGCCGCGATGGGGATGCCGCGAGAACGCATCGCGCGGCATGTGATCCTCGGCCATCAGGAGGAACGGATCGGTGGCGGGGACGTCCCGACCATCGATCAGGCGGCGAGCGCGATGCCCGTCGACCCGCCCGGGTTCGAATCGCGGGTTGACGATGCGGGTGACTTCCCGCGCCGCGGTGGAGGATGGGTGGGACATGGTGCTGACCTCTCCCCTGGGCGAAAACATTCCGGTGTCAGGCGGCGACGGCCATCCTGATGTCGCCGCCGAACTGCTCGACGGCCATCTCGCCCTCGCCCCCGGCACGGGCGCGACCAGCCAGAACGATCCTGACGTCGGTGATGCCGATCCAGCCAAGCACTTGGCGCAGGTAGCCGCTGGCCAAGTTGTAGCCCTCGACCGGCGAGCCGGGACCGAAGTCGCCGCCGGTGGCGATGATGACCGTCGCCTTCTTCCCGGTCAGCAATCCGACGTTGGCCGTCGAGACGGTGACGCCGACGCGAACGACGTGATCGATCCAGGCCTTGAGCGATGCGGGGATCGAGAAGTTGTACATCGGCGTGCCGATGACGAGGTGATCCGCCGCCTGAAGCTCGGCGACGAGGTCGTCGGAGATCGCGATCGCCGCGGCGCTCTCGGGGGAATGCTGCTCGGGCGGGGTGAACGCACCACCGATCCACGGCGCATCGACGAAGGGTGGGACCGTCTTTGCGAGGTCGCGGACGACGACCCGGCCATCCCCGTTGGCGGCGCGCCACTCCTGCACGAACAGGGCGGTGAGCTTGCGGGAGGTCGAGGATTCGAGGCGGGGGCTGACCTCGATGGTGAGTAGGGAGGGCATGGACGGGCTCCTGTTGCACGCGTCGTGCGAACGACGCTCGGCTGCTGGGGGATGGGGGTCGCGATCGAGGATGCGGGCTACGAGCTCGCCGACGCGATCCGTCGGTCGCACGGTCCGCCCTATCGCTCGGCGAGAGGGGCTACCGCTCGCCTCAGATGAGATAGGCTAGGCGGAAGTTCGAAAACAGAGATGAAACTTAGCGTATCATGATCTACTAATTCGATCATGGTTGCGCTGACGCTCGATCAGATCCGGGTCTTCATCGCGGTGGCGGACGCCGGCAGCTTCTCGAAGGCGGCAAAGTCGCTGAACCGCGCGCAATCGGCGGTGACCTACGCGATCAAGCGGCTCGAAGCGGAGACCGAGGTCGTCGTGTTCGACCGCTCCGCCTATCGGCCGGTGCTGACCGAGGGCGGGAAGGCGCTGCTCGTGCGGGCCAGGCGCATCGCGGAAGAAGCCAGCGCGTTTCACGATCAGGCGACGAGCCTCGCCAGCGGGCTCGAACCGGAGTTGTCGATCGCACTCGATCCGATGTTTCCCATGCCGGTCGTGGTCGACGCCCTGAAGGCCTTCAGCGCCCGGTTTCCGAGCGTCCCGCCCCGCGTCCACGTCCTATCGCTGGGAGCGGCGGCAAAGCTCGTGACGGAGGGGACTTGCGTCATCGGGATGCTGCCGCTCATCATCAGCGACCTGACGCTCCTCAAGAGTTTCCCGATGCTGAGGATCGACTTGGTGCCGGTCGTCGCGGCCAGCCATCCTTTGGCGTTTCTAGATGGGCCGATCGCTACGGAGACCTTGCACCGGTTCGTGCAACTGGTCCTCAGCGACGCATCCGAGATCACGGCGGGCCGGGACTATGGCATCCTGTCGAGCCGCACCTGGCGAGTGGCGGACCTCGGCGCGAAGAAATCGATGCTGCTGGCTGGCCTTGGCTGGGGCAGCATGCCGGCGCACCTGGTCGTCGACGAGATCGCTCGTGGCGAGCTGACACGGATAGACCCGGCGGGCTTCGATCCGATGACGGCACGCCTCGTCCTTGCCGCAGCTTACTCAGCTGAACGCAGCCTCGGTCCGGCTGCGGCATGGATGATTGATCACCTCGGCCATACCCGTGATCGGTGATGGTGCATCTGCGTGTCAGATGAGTGGCCGCATCTCCAACGAGGCTCGGCGGCCGATCGCGACCGATGGCGGCTCCCCGGTCAGGGCTTCGCGCTTGGTTCAGTTGTCGATGAGATAGGGAACGAAGATCTCCTCGGCCCTGAAGCGTCGGTCCGTCAGGCCCTGTTCGTGGTGATAGCGCAGCACCGCGTCGATGGCCGCCCTGTTCCCAGACATGCCGTAGGGCCACCAATCATCACCCAGAAGCTCGCGGTCACGCGCGAGCAGGCCCGTCAGCCAGGGGACCATAACCGACATGTTGTTGAAGCTCATGCCATGCGCCAACTCCGTGACCGCGGTCGCCTTGGCATCGCAAAAGCCTTTGTAGACTGCCCGAACGATGTCCGGTTCCTGCTCGGCCAGCTCGCGCGTGACGACAACGGTGTGCATGATCGGGAAGATACCCGTTCGCCGATAGTAGTCGCGCTCGACCGCCTCGTAATCGGGAAACAAGCGTCGAACCTTCGGGGAGCCGTCGAGCACGCAGCGTGGCACGTCGGCGGAGATGAGCGCGTCGATTGCGCCCGCCTCCAGCAGGGCACCGAGATCGGTGCCCTTCGGGGCCATCGATACGTCGACTCCTGCGGGGTGGGGGTGAGGCACGAAATCGATGGGGTCCATCGGGAAATCGATGTCGCCCACGATCCAGCGGTTGCGCTCGGGCCGGAAGCCGAACTCGTCCGAGAGAATACCCTTCGGCATCACGCCGGCGTCGTGGCCGTAGAGCGCCAACTCACCGATCGTCCGGCCGACGAGATCCTGGGGTCGCTCGATGCCGCTCGCCGTGCCGACGTAGATCGCGGAGTGCCGAAAGCAGCGGTTCGGGAAGACGGGGATCGCGAGGAAGGGTGAAGGGCCGTTCGCGAAGGTCCGCAGGAAGTAGGTCAGCCCAAGCTCGGACACGTCGTAGGCGCGCTGCCTGATCATCCGCTCGAAGATCTGGGGTACGATCTGAGCCGTGTGGTAGCGCGGTTCCACGCCCTCGATCCTGACGCGCCTGTCGCTCAGCGCACGGGTACGATCGTAGTTCCAGAACGCGATGTCGAGACTTTTGCCGCTCATGGGCTACCCCCATCCTAGTCCCCCATTGCACACGTAATAAACGCATTTATCAATTTGAAGTGTGTCTGTCAGGGACTTGCGTGTGTAGGGCGGACTAAAATCAGGCCAGGGGGCGGAGTAAATCCAGGCCACTTGAGCTTCACCAAGCCCGCAGAGCTCGTTGGCGAAACGATCTGTTGGGCAATCACTTACACCCGTGCGCCAATCAAGCGGCAGCCTTCGCACGCGATGCGTTCAGGGCGGTTTGGTGGCCTGGAATTAGACCGTCGTCTACAGCATTGACCCGCCTGACGATGATGTCGTCCCGTGGTCGATTGCATTGCGGGTTCTTAGCGCTAGAAGCCGCCGAACTTGTAGTTGAATCCGGCGCGGACGATGTTGCCTTCCGTCGTGAAGCGGGAGGTGTAGGAGCCCGTGCCCACGCCGGGGATCGCGGTGACAAGCACGTTGCGCTTGCCGAGGTCGTAGTGGATGTACTCCGCCTTGATCGTCACGGCATCGGACTTGATCCCGAGGTACTTGCCGACGCTAAAGTAGTTCAGGAAGCTGTCGGTCGGGATCGCGTACTCGATGCCGCCGCCGTAGTCGTAGCCGGTCTCGAGGTCGGTGTAGCGTCCGGCGAACTGCAGGGCACCGGCCGGCGTGTAGAAGTTCGCGTCGTACTGGACTTGGCCGAAGGCGAAGCCGCCGGTCCCGTAGATCAGGAACCGATCGAAGGCATAGCCGATGCGGCCGTTGGCCGTGCCGAGCCACTCGAGGCTCTGGCGGAACGCGTTCGGGTTGGGCAGCGCGGGGTTGGCGGCGTTGCCGTTGCCGAGGATGAACCGGTTCTTGTGGATGTCGGTCCAATCGATGTTGACCGCGAAGCCGACGACGAACCCCGAGCCCGGCGTGAACTGGTAGTTGTAGCCGAAGACGCCGCCGACGTTGGCGACGCCGTCCTGCTCCGTGTACGTGGTCGGCGGTCGACGTAGCGCGGCGACGTTGGCGGCGTTGGCGGGAAAGTTGCCCGTCGTGGTGATGCGCTCGCGGTCGGTGAAGGTGTAGGCCGATTCGAGACCGGCGAAGCCGCCCGTCCACGTGAAGACCGGCACCGCGGCGAAGACCGGGGGCGCTTGGCGACGCGGCAGATCGGCCGCCGAGGCTGCACCGCTCAGAAGCGTCGTCGCCACACCAATATAGATTAATTTCATGGCCATGTCGGGTCTGCTTCCGTGCGCTGACATTCGCAACTCTTGCGACAGGGTTCGACGATTTGTCTATGCTTTCGAAGCAACAGTCGAATCAAATACATTGGCGCAAGTCATACCGCGATGCAGCCTTGGAGGCTCGTTCACGTTTCTTACCCGTCGGTTAGCGCCTACCGATCGCTCGCCCCAAGGCATGAACGGCCTCTGGTCTGGGCGAGCCGAACCGCCTCCGCACGGAACTCAGGCGTGAACTGCTTCTTCGGTTCTAGCCCGTCTTATTTACGAGGGTGTTTGCTGGCGGGACGTTTGAGTTAACGGCGAACGAGTTCACGCGTCTGTTCTGACGCCTGTGGATCTTGTTGTTCTGTCGGCGCTGAAGGGACGGAGGCGGGCTCGACGGGGCGTCACGCCCCGTGGTTCAAGCTGGCGCTGAGGCGAGTGCGCCCGCGAGATGGCGCAGCAAGTCAGCGTCCGGGCAGGCGGCGGCGAAGGCGACGCGGACGCGGGCGACGGTCTCGCGGATGCGGGCTCCGAGCTTGAGCAGCCGCAGCCGGATCGTGGCGAACTCGGCCCTAGCGAGGCGATGCGTGGCCGGGATGACGTCGCGCACGGTGAGCAACAGCCAGTAGGCGGCGGTGTGCAGCACGAGCCGCATCTGATTGGCGGCTCGGTGCCGGCAGGAGGTGCGGTCGGAGGCGAGCTGGCCCTTGTGCAGCTTGATCAGGTTCCAGGCCTGCCCGCGGGCGCAGTACAGCTCGGTGTAGAGCCATTCCGGCGTGCCGGTCGCGATGTTCGTGACCACGTAGCGGATATCGAGGCCGAGCCAGGTCGCCTCGATGCGGGCGGCGACGCGGCGTTGCTGCCGCGGGGACTTGGCTGCGTGCGTGGTCTCCGCACAGCCGCGGACCGCGTCCTTGTCGCCGATCGCCCGCACCACCCGGATATGGTTGGCCGTTGGCTCGACCTTGGTCGCCAGGGCCTTCGTGCCGCTCAGGCCGAACACGTAGGCGACCCCATGGTCCTCGGACCAGTCCATGACCTCGGGCCGCCCGTAATGGCGGTCGCCGCGGAGGGTGATCGCCGTCGTCGGCCAGTGGCGGCGGATTGCCCGAACGAGGCGGCGCAGATGTCCGCGCACTTCGTGTCCCGAGGGCGTCTTGCCCGGCCGCAGGATCATCGCGACGGGACGGCTCGTGGCGGTGTCGTAGACATGGATCGGGAGGAAACACCGCGCATCGTGGTGGGCGTTGAACAGCGAGAGCTGCTGGTGGCCGTGGACCACGTCACAGGTGTCGTCGATGTCGAGCGTGACGGCTGCCGGCGGGGCGGCGTAGCTGGCGCAATAGAGATCGACCATCACCCGCCCAAGCCGGATCAGGTCGCGCAGACCGGGCGTGTTCTCCAACCGCGAGACGGTGGGCTGGCTCATCAGCTCCGTGCCGGTCTCGGGCAGGCGTCCGCAGCCGAGCTTGAACGCAGAGTTGGCGCGCAGGTGGTCGAGGTCTTCGGCATCCTCGTAACCGCAGGCGATCGCCAGGATGCGCGCGAGCAGGATCTCGGGCAACGGTCCGGAGTTCATCGCCAAGAGCGTGCAGACCTGGATCACGGGTGTGGGCGCGAAAACCACCTACATCGCCCCGGGCTCGCCGTGGGAGAACGGTGACGCACGAAAGCTTCAACGCCCGCCTACGCGATGAACTTCTGGATGGCGATGTCTTCTACAGCTTGCGGGAGGCGCAGATCATGATCGAGATCTGGCGACGGCACGACAACACCGTCCGACCCCACGGCTCGTTAGGCTACCGTCTCCCCGCGCCGGAGGTGTTCTTGCCGACCTTCGCCGCTTGGCCGGCTGCGCTCACCCAATCGGCTTCGCCGACCAAGTTCCCCGTGGCGCTGAGACCAACCCAGCACTAACTTTGGAACCGGACCACCCCGTGGGGGCGGATCACCGGGAACGTCGATCTCGCCGAGCTCCTTTTTTTCCAATACGAGATCAGGGCGAAGGCATGGCTCGTGTTGATGGCGACCCTATCGTTCGCTCGCAGCCGCCAATCTCTGGCGCTCCCTCGACTGAACTCGCAACGTTCGCCTCCCAGGCTGACTTGAACCTTCGTCAGTTATACAGCGCAGCACAGGAACGGTGCGCTTCGGCAGGCGTGCTGCAGGCGTTGGTAGATGGATGCCGCCTCTACGTGGGGCAGTTGGGCTTCAGGTCGGCGGCACCGTCTCACGAACGCCGAGGAAGGTCTGCACGCTGACAACGGACGCCACCAGATTTCGGTCGAACGGCACCTGCCCGTCAAGAAACAGCATCGCCAGTCCGTGTACGAGTGACCAGCATTGCAAAGAGTAGGTCTGGACGTCCGCGCCTTCGGGCGCGAACCGAGCCGCGTTGACCATCAGGTCTGCCAATCCCTTGGATTGCTGGCTAAGCGACGGGTCGAGCGTCATCACGAGCCTGAAGAGCGCCGGATTGGCAACGGCGAACTCCACGTACGCGCAACCCGTAGCGAAGAAGCCTTGCTGTCCGCCTCCAGCGGTATGCGAAGCCGCCGCGGCGGCATCCTCCAGCCGTTTCAGGCCCACGCGGGCGAGAGCCGCGAGGAGCGAGGCCTTGTCCGGGAAGTGGTGGTAGACGGCCGGCGCGCTCACGCCGACGCGGCGGGCGATCTCGCGCAGCGAAATGTTCTCGACGTCGCCCAAGCTGAGCATCTCAAGACCGGCGTCGAGGAGAGCCGTGCGCAGGTCGCCATGATGGTACGTCTTTACGGGCATCGAACGGAGTTAGGCGCGTGCGCCACTCGAGCAAAGGCGATCATCGTTTCACCGTCTTGACACTGCTAGAAATATCCCAATCTTAACGGCGTTAATCTGAGTGGAGGTTGTCATGAAGCCGCCAACTGCCGTCTTCCGACGCGGTGCCGAACTCGCGGTCGGCGCCGTCGCCGAACTCAGCCATCAGGCGCTTTCGCTTTTCGGCACTGCAACCGGGGCCGAGCATCCGTTCCAGTCGGGCGTGAACGAGCCGATGCGCGACGAGCTGACGCTCACCGAGCTCAGCGTCACGGGCACGATACCTGCCGCCCTGAACGGCGTGTATCTTCGTAACGGACCGAACCCCATCGATCCGCCGACCAGCGGGGGGCACTGGTTCCTCGGCGACGGGATGATCCACGACCTTGAGCTGCGGGACGGGCGGGCCATCTCCTACCGCAATAGGTTCGTGCGCTCCAACAAGGTGAGTAAGCATCTCGGCGAGGCTCCGGCGCCGGGGCCGCGGCACGGCCCCGACAACGTCAACACCAACGTGCAGTCTATCGGGGGCCGCATCTACGCGCTCTGCGAAGCCGCCGCCTTTCCCGTCGAGATGGACCGGGAGCTCGGCCACCAAGAGCACAACCCGTTCGATGGGACGCTCAAGGGCTCGTTCACCGCCCACCCACATCGTGATTGGGCGACCGGCGAGCATCATGCGGTTGCGTATGAACCCACCTCTCCCGATAAGCTGCGGCACGTTGTCGTGTCGGACGACGGGAAGGTGCTGCGCGACCTCGCCATTCCCGTCGAGGACGGCCCCATGGCGCACGACTGCGCCCTAACAAAAAAATACTTCGTCGTTCTGGACCTCTCGGTGACGATCTCGATGGGATCGCTGCTGACTGGTCACAAGCTTCCGTACCGCTGGAACCCCAAGCACCAGGCTCGTGTCGGCCTGCTGCCTCGCGATGGTGGCGCGGACTCGATCATCTGGTGCGGCCTGGATCCGGTGTTCGTGTTCCATGTCGCCAACGCCTATGACGACCCGGATGGGCAGGTCATCCTCGACGTGGTCGCCTATGACAGGATGTTCGACACGGAGGCAGAAGGACCCGATGCCGTCGGGCGGTTCGAGCGCTGGACGGTTGATCCCGTGACCCGCGCCGTCGACCGTCAGGTCATCGACGGCGACCCGCAGGAGTATCCGCGGCCTGACGACCGACTGTGGGGCCAGCCTTACCGTTACGCATACACGATCTCACTACCCGCTAGCACCGACAATTTTAGCGGCGGGACGAAGCTCTACAAGCACGACCTCCATACGGGTGTGCGCGAGACCCACGACTTCGGGCCGGGCTGCTTTCCGGGCGAGTTCGTGTTCGTTCCCGCCTCGGCCGACGCGGCGGAGGATGAAGGATGGCTGATCGGGTTGGTCGTCGACTCGAACCGGCAAACGACGGACTTGGCCATCCTCGACGCAGGCGCGGTCACGGGCGAGCCGGTGGCGACGATTCACCTTCCGCACCGGGTCCCGCCCGGGTTCCACGGCAACTGGGTGCCTGTCTGACGCTTGACCGAGGGGCCGCCCTGCACCGCCGACATGATGACCTCGACGCCCGGCGTCGTGCGGTCAAGCGAGGCGGGTTGGTGAGGTCGCCGACGATCAGCTCCGCGCCGCCGGCCGCTAGGGGCTCGATCACGTTTTTAGTTGCTGCCACGTCGCGTACGAGCAGGCAACGTGCGCGTTGGGCTGCTCCAGCAGGTGATGCGCGATGCGGCGACCCTTCGAGTCTAGTCATTCTTCCATCTAGGAATTGAACCATGAGTATCATCGATACCATTGCCGAGAAGCTCTCTTCCGACGACAAACACGGGAAGATCTCGCCGCAGACGCAGCCGTGGCCAGGCCTTACCCACAAGCTCCATCCCCTCCCTGATCACGGCGAGGGGAGCTATCGTGGTTCGGGCAGGCTCGCCGGCAAGGCCGCGATCATCACGGGCGGTGACAGCGGCATCGGCCGGGCCGTGGCCATCGCGTTCGCGCGTGAAGGTGCCGACGTGCTCATCTCCTACCTGCCTGTCGAGCAGGAGGATGCGGACGAAACCAAACGCTGGGTGGAGGAGGCGGGCCAGCGCTGCGTACTGTGTCCGGGCGACCTCCAGGATCCGCAGCAGTGCGCGACGGTGATCGAGCAGGCGATAGCGGCCTTCGGCCGGCTGGACGTGCTCGTCAACAACGCCGCGTTTCAGATGTACCATGCGGAGTTTGAGGACATTACCTGGGAAGAGTGGCGGCAGGCCTATGCCACCAACGTCGATGCCATGTTCATGCTGTGCAAGGCCGCCGTGCCGTACATGCGCGAAGGTGCCAGCATCATCAACACGACGTCCATCCAAGCGACCACGCCGATCCCCGGCCTGCTTGGCTACGCGTCGACCAAGGCAGCGATCGTCAACTTTACCGAGGCGCTCGGCGGCTTGCTGGCGAAGCGCGGCATCCGCGTCAATTGCGTCGCGCCGGGCCCGGTTTGGACGCCGATTTCGCCCGCGACCATGCCCGCCGAGTTCATGGCCGGCTATGGCATGAGGACGCCGATGGGCAGGCCGGGGCAGCCTGCTGAGTGCGCCGGCGCCTATGTCTATCTTGCCTCGAGCGATGCCGGGTTCACGACGGGCGCGAAGATTACGGTTGCCGGCGGTATGCCTGTGTTGACGGCTTGAAGATTATCGCTCCAGGTTGGCTAGCCGTCAGCTAGTCGAACCTAGCTGCTGCGCGAACAGATCGGCGACCGTCACTTCCGAACGGTCGGGCAACAAGTCGATTAAGCATCTGCGTTCGAGATCAACGAGCAGCGTGCCATAGGTTCGTCCCTTGCGGATGGCCCAATCGTCGATGCCCACGGCGCGCGGCGGATCCACTCTCGGCAGCGGCAGGCGGTGCACGAGGCGCAGGATCGTATCAGGGCTGGTCTGCATACCCAGATGGCCGGTCAAGCGCGCGCCGGCCTCGCCACCGACCGCAAGCCCGATCCGGGTTTGGGCCTGGGCAAGGCGACGGGTCCGTCGCGCTTGCGACGGCATCAGCCGTGGGAATGGCTCAGCGAAGGTGCGGCGGCTGCAGGTGCGATGATGGCAGTAAAAGCGTCGAACACGCAGGCGCAGCGTCATGGGCTGACCGACGCTCGGAAGATCGGCCGGATGGCGTTCATAGACGCTGTGAACGGCAGTGCTGGTCGTGCCGCAGGTCGGACATCGGCCACGAACACGACGCGCATGGGCGACGACGACGAGACGACCGCCGCTCTGGATGACGCGCTCGATGGCGCAGCCCGGCAGGGATGAGGACAGGATCATCCGCCTCGTGAACCAGTCCGCCCCGACCTCGTCACCGCGACCCTTCCACGCAAAGTGCGGAAGAACCACCAAACCGGGGTAATCCAAGGGATACCGTGGGCGGGCACCTCCGATCTCTTTGCCACCTGGCGAGGCCGAACTGCGCCTCGTCAGGAGACCAGTGGGGGAGTCCGGTTGAAGACCACAAACACGCAGCAAAAGAGGTCAGTACGATGAACGCGGTTGACAAACCTCTGGCACTCATCACCGGCGCGACGTCGGGTATCGGGCTGGAACTGGCCAAGCTGGCTGCTGCGGACGGCTACGCCCTTCTGCTCGCAGCCGACAGGCCGTTCGAGCGTGCGTTGGCCGAGCTATCCGGCGCGGCGGTCGAGACAATCACGGTCGACCTTTCAACCGCCGAGGGCGTCGCCGCGCTCGTCGCGCAGATCGGTAAGCGCGAGGTTGACGTGCTCTGCGCCAACGCCGGCCAAGGTCTCAGCCAAGGCTTCCTTGACCAAGACTTCGCGGACGTGCGCAAGCTCATCGGGATCAACGTCGTTGGAACGCTCGACCTCGTGCAGCAGATCGGGCGCTCCATGCGCGCACGCGGTAGAGGCCGCATCCTGCTCACGGGCTCGCTCGCCGGCCTGCTGCCCGGGGCCTACCAGGCAGCCTACAACGCCTCGAAGGCTTTCGTTGACAACTTCAGCTTCGCCCTTCGCAACGAGCTCAAGGACACGGGCGTGACCGTGACCTGTCTGATGCCGAACGTCACCGAGACCGATTTCTGGGAACGCGCTGGCGCTCTTGAGAGCAAGGCCGGGTCCGGCAAGAAGGATCGGCCCGAGGCTCCCGCTAAGGCCGGCTGGGCGGCGATGAAGGCGGGGGAAGGCGCTGTCTCGCCCGGATACTTCGACACCTTGCAGCGCGCGATCTTGCGTGTGCTTCCCCGAGACGCGCTTGCGAAGGTGAACGCGAAGGAGATGCGGCTCGACGGTGCTTGATTCGGTCCAACCCGCCGAACGTTGCAGCCGCCGTGGGCTTAACCGGATGCTTCGCACCGAAGCGAGAAGGACCGACGTCTTCAGCGGTCTCGTCATTCGCTGGATGCAGCGGAGGAGAGCAACGGGCGCAGGACCGCCCTCGCCAAACGCCTCCTGGCTGTCAATCACCGCTCCCATGGCGTCCGCGACCTCGCGGCGGCCTTTGCTCACTGGCCGGGCGGCAGGTCGGCGAGCCGACTCCGGCCCTCAGTGCGCTGCAGCGTGCGGATCAGCGCCGAAGCGTAATCCCTTCCACATTCAGCTTAAGTCATTGCAAAATCGAATGAATTACCTAGGGGGTGGAGGCACGATCGGCGCCGATCGTGCCTCCATCAAAATCTGGGATGTTGCAGTCCTGTCAGGGAGTTAGAGAAGCTCATGCCGGGGTCACGCTTTGAAGCCAATCCACAATCAGACGGTCGGGGTCGGGGATTGACAGGTCTATGGACGAAGGTGCCGGTCGGTCGTCAGGGCCCGCCGTTGCGCAGGCGACAGCAGGCGACAGCAGGCGGATGACGGATTTAATGCCCGGCGAGCGCGAGCAGCAGCAACGTGAAGAGGCCTAGCAGAGCCGTCAGTACGCCACGAACCGCCAGATTTCGGCAGGCGAGGAAGATCAGGGCGAGGAGCCCGACGAGCACGCCCGCGGCGATCGAGAACAGCTCGATGAGGCCGCTCGACATGCCGTTGCCAGCCGGATCACCCCCCGAGCCATGAAAGGTTGAAAGGTACGAGATCACGGCCGCGGCGGCACAGACGAGCAGCCAGAAGGCGATCGCCAGGGCGGAGATCTGCGGCCGCGGCGTCGATGAATCTGCAGGGTGGGGACTCATCGCGGGATCCAGCCTCGGATTGCCGTTTCGCGGGGTGGATGGCGGTGACGCGTAGGATGAAGCGTTCGTCAGCAGTGGCATACCTCCGGCTCCCGATCGTCGCCTTGGAAATGGGGCGCCGGGGTGGGGTGCCGACCGTCTAATCGCCGTCACCGCTCGCCTTGGATGGGTGGGAGGCGACGGAGGCGTGAAGGCTCGCGATGAAGGCTGGCTGAGGTTCATCTGGGTCTGGCGGCGGCGCAGTTGAGGGAGCTGCATTGCCCACCCGGACGAACCCGGAGCCCTCGGGCGGATCGAGCTTGGCGGTTGGGCGGCTCGGACCGGGCCTGCTTCGGATCGGGGGCGGGACGGGCCGCAGCACCTCTCGGGAGTTGGTCTAGGAAGAGCATTGGGGTCGGGGGAGGGCCAGAGCTGTCTCGCTCTGCGGACGGTCTCGGTCTTTCTCGCTCTGCCCGGGGGCTGCGGGCGTCGGCTGACGGGTCTCGGGTGGCCCGGGGGCCTCCCTCCCTCGGTCTCTTCCCGCTCTCCCGGCGCTCGGCGGTTCTCGTCGTCTTTTCTCTGAAGGGGATATCGTATGTAGCGCCCAGGGCATCGATCGCACAGCGCAGGCGAGCGCACCCAGAGCGACGTCCGCCGAGTAGATTGCCCAGCGTCAGCGCGTGAAGTCCGCCAGCGCCGTGGTCAGCGCGAGCGACTGGCTGCAGGTCCGGCGCATCACGAGGACGTTGCTGCGCAGGCCCTCGGTGACGCCGCCTTTTGCCCACGCCTGCCGCCGTGCCTGAGCACCTGCGGCGAGCTCGGCCGCCGTGAGCCCGTGGTAGGCGAGCAGCACCCCCTGCACGACACCGTAGCGCCGCTGCACCTCCGTCCAGTCGGCCCGGTAGTCGTCGAGCGCCCCCCGGCAGGTGTCGAGATCGAAGCCCGCGGCATCGAGCACAGTGGCGACGGTGAGGAGGTCAGCGCGAGCGCTGGTTGCCTTGTACTGCGGGTTTCGGTCGAGAAAGGCGCGCACCGGCGGCGACAGGTCTGCTGCCTTGCCCGCATAGACCTGTTCGGCAGCGGCTTGCTCGGCCTCGGCACGTGCATCCGCCTCGACCTGCTCGCGATCCGTGTCCGCCTGCCGCCGCTGTGCCTCGGCCTGTCGGGCGGTGGCCTGCTGCTGCGCGAGTTGGCGCTGATCCTCGGCACGCTTGGCCGCATCAGCACGCTGCTGGGCCTGCACGGCGGCGGTGGCAGCAGCATCGCGCGCATCCTGATCCGCGATTGCCGAGCGCAGCGGCCCGAGGCGGGCGCGTAGCTCGAGCTCGAGCGCTGACGGGATACCACCGCGGGTAAGGCGCTGCTCGATCGCCGTGACACGGGTGCGGCGGTTTGCTGGGTCCGGGTCGGTCTCGGCGGCGCTGACGGCGTCACGAAGCTCGGTGGCCGCATCGTCGCGCTTGGCCTGACGCGCGCGAAGGGCCTCCACGGCCTGTGTCACCTGCGCCTGCCGGCCGTAGGGCTGATCGTCGATGTAGCGCAGCATCATCGCCGTGCGCCGCTGATTGGCCGGGGTGGCACAGGCCAGCATGCGCCGCTTCAGCGCTTCGAACGTCGTGCGGTCCCACTCGGGGAACGCGATGCCGTAGGGCGCGTCGCGCTCGGACCACTTCTGCCGGGTGAACAGCTCAGGATCGACCTGACCGCAGGCGTAGCCGTCGAGGGTGGCCGCCGCCTCCAGCGTCGCCGTGGCAGGGCGCGCGTCCACCAGGCCGAGGGTCAGGAGGCACACGCCGACCAGCAAGGCACGGCGGCGGGATCGGGTAAGACGGGAGGGGAGCATCGCATCACCGGGCAGGGGAGGACGGGGCATCGGAGGACGGGGCTGCTCAGAATGGCGGCTCGGCCTCGATCCACAGCTCGTCCTTGGCTGGCGTGGTCCACTCGAGCGTGAACGGCACGTCGCTGCGCCCGACGCTGAGGAAGGCGTCCGCCTGACATAGGCGGATCTCGAGGCCTTTGGCACCGACCGGCACGTAGCCCGTCTCCTGCACCACCCCGAGCCGTTGCACCGTGGCCCCGGGCTGCTTGGCCGCGGCGGCCTGCTCGAGAACCTGACGCAGCAGGCGACGAGCCGGGATGCTGTCGCAGGCCGGCATCACGCCGACCGTGAACGCAATCGCGTTGCGGTCGGGACGATTGAGGATACGGTAACCGCCGAGAAGGAGGAGACCGATCGGGATGCCGATGGCGCCGATCCGTCGGGCCCTGGCAAGTTCACCGCTTGCGGACTGCTCGGCGTAGCGTGCCCGCATCCGGGCAATGAGACCGGGATGGGTGTTCTTGGTGTCGGGCATACGGATCCTCCCCTGTGGCAGGCAGAGATTCACGGGGGCCCGCCCGAAGTTGCGCTCGGGATAGCGTTACCGTGTGGCTATGGCCAGTGGTTTACTGGCCCCTGCCGAGGCTCCCTATGGCCCGTGATGACCGGGCGAGCCTTGCTGGCGTGGAACCTGCGCCGCGTGCGTGTCGCCGCCGGCGTCAGCCAGGAGCGCTTGGCTGCCGATGCGGGGGTGGATCGGGCGTACCTTGGGGGTCTTGAGCGGCAGACGGAGAACCCGACCGTGGATCTGCTCGACCGGGTCGCGGCGACGCTGAACGTACCGATGGCGGAGCTGTTCGTGCAGCCGGCAGAGGGGGAAGCGCCGCCTCAACCAATGCGGGGTGGTCGGCGACGGAGGTGATCGCTGCTCGGATTGAAAGCAAAGCGACGGTTCAGGGTTGCCGCAATACCGGAAGCGGACGTTCCGCATCCGACCCAACCCAGTCATACAGTTCTCGCGATGTGATGCCCCAAAGCGGACGCTATACGAGACGCCGATGTACGACTGACGCTGGCCGATAGCGGACCGACCGCTTTAGGCGAGCTGCTCGACGAAGCAGACTCGCCGCGGGGATATCAGCAACCGAAGGCGCCCATCACGACGCCGAACCCGAACGGCAAAGGAAGTCCAGAAGCAAAGCCGGGTACTCCCGCGGGTGCTCGGCACAGAGCATGTGAATGCCGGGCAAGAAATGGAGCTCAGCGCCCGGAACGGCCTCGGCAATTGCCCGACTGTGCGTAGGAATCGTCGGCGTGTCATCCTCGCCGCCGATTACCATGGTCGGGACTGGGATGAGCGGGACGGTTCGGCGCAGGTCCGTGTCGCGAATCGCGGCGAGGCAGCCCGCGATGCCCAGCGGGGGCGTCCGGACAATCATCTCGTGGAACTTGGAGACCGTCTCAGGACGGTCGACGAACATCCGCTCCGAAAACCAGCGCTTGAGCAGGATGTCGGCGGTCGTGGCGATATGGCTTGCGAGCGTTTGCCGGATCATCTCGTCCCATTGGGACGGCGGCCCGACGTGTGGCGACGTGTTCGACAGCACGAGCCGGTCGATCCGCTCCGGTGAATG
Organism: Methylobacterium sp. WL64; assembly: GCF_008039945.1. Lineage (NCBI taxonomy): Bacteria > Pseudomonadati > Pseudomonadota > Alphaproteobacteria > Hyphomicrobiales > Methylobacteriaceae > Methylobacterium > Methylobacterium sp. WL64. Next base: position 2,813 of record NZ_VRVA01000072.1, on the reverse strand, counting down.
GATGCCGAGCCACTGGCCGATGAAGCCGCCGATCGAGGTCCCGCAGAAATGCACCCGCTCGATGCCAAGGTGGTCCAGAAGTTCGATGACGTCGCGGCCGAGCCGGTCGAGCGAATAGCCACCGGGCGGGACCGCCGAACCGCCATGTCCGCGGAGGTCGTAGCGCAAGACGCGAAAATGCCGGGTCAGCGGCTCCATCTCGCCGTCCCACATCCGCAGGTCAGTGGCTATGGAGTTGGAGAGCATGAGGATCGGATGCCTGGCGCTGCCGTCCAGCCGGAAGGCGACCCGGCAACCGTCCCCGGTCGTGAAATGAGAGGTGTCGTCCATTGCTGCCTCCTCCTTTAGTTCGGGGAATAGCCGGCCGGATCGCGACCTCGTCCGGTCGGCGCGGTCGGCGCACGGCGGCTTCGGCGGCTTACGCCGTGATCTCGTTCACGACCGGCGTGCCGTCGACCACGCTCGCAAGATTGCGGATCGCTGCGTGTCGCAATCTCTCCGTCGCCTCCTGCGAGACCCCGCCGACATGCGGGGTGAGGATCACGTTGGGGGCGTCGCGCCATCGCTCCGGCGCGGCCGGCTCCTGGGCGAACACGTCGAGCGCCGCGCGCCCGAGACTGCCGTCCTTCAGCGCCGCGATCAGCGCGTCCTCGTCGATCACCGCGCCGCGCGAGATGTTGACGATGAGGCCCTTGGGGCCGACCGCCGCGATGGTCTTCGCGTCGATCAAGCCCGCGGCATCCCCGCGCGTCGCCACGATCAGGGCCGTGCACCAGCGGGCAAGATCGATCAGGGATTCGCGGCGCGGCCACGTAGCGGGCTTGGCCCGAGGTCCCCACCACGCGATCTCGCCGCCGAACGGCGTCAGCCGCTCGGCGATGGCGTTGCCGATGTTGCCCAGGCCGACCAGTCCGAACCGCTGGGCCGACATCGCGTGGCGGCGCTCCGGTGGGGACGCCGTGAGCCACCGCCCGTTGCTCACCCAGGCCTGCATCTCGGGGAGCCGATGCACCGACGCGAGCACCAGCGCCAACGCGTGGTCGGCGACGTCGCCGCTGTGCGTGTTCCCGGCGTTCGCGACGGTCACCCCCCGGGCCCTGGCTGCCACGACGTCGACATGCTCGTAGCCTGCGCCCGGCACGACGATCAGGCGCAGGTTCGGCAGCCGATCGAGCAGGGAAGCGTCGAGACGCAGCGTCAGCGTCACGATCACGTCCGCCCCGCGTGCGGCGATGATATCGTCCGGATCGTCTCCTTCCCATAGCCGCAGGATCTCGAACCGATCCGCCAACGCGCCATCGAGCATTCGCTCCGCGCTTTCGGTGAAGAGAAGAAGGGTAGGCTTCACGTCGAACATTCAATTCGTCCACGATTGGTTGGCTCGTAACCTGGTCATGCCGGGTTGGACGGATTAGTCGGAACAATTAGGTCGAGACGTTAAGCAGGGCTTCACAATCGATGGTGTCGACCGCTGATTTTGCCGGCATACGGGCCTTCGTGGCGGTCGGCCGCTCCTTGAGCTTCGCGCGGGCAGCGGAGGCGCTCGGCGTCTCGACCTCTGCCCTGAGCCAAGCAGTGCGCAGCCTGGAGGACCGGCTCGGCGAGGTGCTGTTCCATCGCACCACGCGGAGCGTGTCCCTCACGGATGCCGGGAAGAAGCTGTTCGAGCGCATGGACCCTCTGGTCCGGGAAATGACCGAGGGGCTCGAGACCGTGCGGGTCACGGGTTTGGAAGTCCGGGGAATCGTTCGTCTCCACAGTTTCCGGACCGCGGCGAAAGTCCATCTCGCGCCCATGCTTCGCCGGTTTGCGGAGGACTTCCCGTCCGTGACGGTCGACATCGTCCTCGACGACGCGGTGATCGATCCGGCCGCGGCCGGCTACGACGCCTCGATCCGCCTGGGCGAGGTAGTTGAGCGGGATATGGTGGCCGTCCGCATCGGCGGACCCCTGACGCAGCGTGTGGTCGCGGCGCCATCCTACATATGCAAGCACGGTAGACCGGAAAGACCCGCTGATCTGCTGGCCCACCGGTGCATCCTATGGCGTTGGCCCGGACATACTTCGACCTATGATTGGGAATTCGCCGAGAATGGACGCTGGTTCACCGCCCGAGCCAACGGGATGCTCGTCGTGAACGAGCGGGAGTTCGCGGTGGAGGCCGCCCTGCACGGCGCGGGCATCACCATGGCCTCGGAACCGCTTGTTCGCGAGCATCTCGTCAGCGGCCGACTCGTCGCGATGCTCGAGCCTTGGTGCGCTGATTACCCCGGCTTCTATCTTTGCTACCCGCAGCGCCGAACCGTGTCACGCAGCCTGAGGGCTTTCATCGACACTTTGACGACAGCTACCGCGTCAGCCCGGTGATAAAGCTCCGTCGTGAGGACTCGATGTCCGGTTCTGGGCATCGCCGACTGCCATCGGATCGACTGCCTTGGGCGCAAACGGGGCATAGGCATGTTCGCTCGTGACCTCGCCAACCTACCCTCGATGCGTGCATTCTATGAGAGCCGGTTCTCTCGGGAGTCCGAGGCCCGCGAAGGACAAGGCATGGCGCGACGAGCAACGCTAACGACCGACACGTTGGTCGCGCTCGGAGCCGAGAGGCTGTCAAGGCTTGTCCTTGACGAGGCGGGACGCAATGCGCCGTTCAAGAAGTTGGTCACGGCGGCTCTTGCAGGGGCCAAGCTCGACTTTGGCCAATTAGGCGGCTTGGCAGAGAGCGTAGGCCCAGGGTGGCGGCAGACGGAACCGAGGTTTCCTGCGGTCGCGTTTGCGACGTGACGTCGATAAACCCTCCTCGCGCCAGATCG
>NZ_VRVA01000071.1:0-29119 GCF_008039945.1 Methylobacterium sp. WL64 | reverse complement strand
CCTCCTCGCCCGCCAGATGGTGGTCCATCTCGGCGTTGAGCGCACGCTCGGCCAGGGCCTTCTTCAGTGCGTCCAGTAAGCCGTCGGACTCGAACGCCGTCTTCGGATCGGCCCCGGCCAGGAGCTGATCCAGGATCGCGTCAGGGATGTGGGGTGCTTTGCGTCGTGCCATCGGGAACCTCCTTCGGATCCACTATGGCCGCCTCCACACGAAATTCCTGACAGTCCCACCGGCCGACGCCGAGCGCGACGCAGCTGCGCCGCTCACTCACCCCGTGCGCCTCCTGAACCTGGTGCACGAGCTCGCGACGCCGAGCAGGCGTCAGAGCTTTTTTGCGAGCACGTGCCTCACAAGATGTGCTTGTCGAGGCTCAGATCGGCCGCGAGCTGCTTGAGCTTGCGGTTCTCCTCGTCGAACTGCCGTAGCCGCCGCAGCTCACCCGTGCCGAGCCCGCCGTAGAGCTTCTTCCAGCGGGAGACACGTCTGCTCGGAGATGCCCATCCGGCGCAGCACCTCCGCGACCGACAACCCGGTCTCGGCCTGCTTCAGCGCGAAGGCGACCTGCTCCTCGGTGAACCTACTCTTCCTCACCGCTCCGCTCATCCCGTCAGGGTCTCACAAAACCGGAAAACTCGCACTCAGGCCGGGCCAAAGCGATGAGGGGACGTCAATCGCGTTATCGTCAGCGATTAAGCACGAAGGCGTGGAAATTTGCGCCCATCTCACCGTTCGCGCCAGGCTTTAGCGATCTGGTCGGAGAGTGGCTTGACCAGGTAGCTCAGCACCGTGCGCTCGCCGATCTGCAAGTGTGCCTCCACCGGCATCCCCGGCACCAGCCGTACCTCGCCCAGACGCGCCAGCTCCGCACCCGACAGGCCGACCCGCGCCGTGTAGTAGCTCTGTCCGGTCTTCTGATCCGCGGTCACGTCTGCCGACATCCGCGTCACCGTCCCGTCCACCTCCGGCGTCGTGCGCGCGTTGAACGCCGAGAACCGCAGCACCGCACGCTGCCCGAGCCGCACCGCGTCGATGTCCTGCGGCTGAACCCGCACCTCGACCGTGAGACGGTCCGCGTCCGGCACGATCAGCATCGCCGGCTCCGACGGCACGACCAACCCGCCCACCGTGTGCACGCTCATCTGGTGCACCACCCCGTCCTGCGGCGCGCGCAACTCCACCCGCTTGAGCTGGTCCTCGGCCGCGACCCGCTTCTCGACCAGCTCCGACCACTTGCCCCGGATCTCCGCCAGGTCCTTGCCGACCTCGGCGCGCATCTCCGCGTCCACCTGCAGGATCTGCAGCTTGGTCTCCGCGATCTTGCCCCGCGCCGAGGCGGTCGAGGCCACAAGCTGCCCGCGCTCGCCCTCCAGTCGCGCCGCGTCCCGCTCCAGCGCGGTCACCCGGGTGATCGGCACCAGGTTCTTCGCGTACAGCGTGCGCACCCCGCCCAGCTCGGTCCCGATCAGCGCGATCTCGCGCGCCTTGGCGGCCGCCTGCTCGGTCAGACCGGTGACCTCCTGCCCCAGCTGCGCCGCCCGCTCGGTGAGCTGCGCGCGCTGACCCTCGCGGCTGGCGAGCCGGGCGGCAAACAGCCGGCTCTCGCCCTCGATCAGCGGCTCGATCTCCGGGTTCGCCGTCCTTTGCCCCAGCAGTTCGCGCGGGAACGCCACAGCGGCCGCGCCGTCGCGCTCGGCCTCGTCGCGGGCACGGCGCGCGGCCAGCTCGTCCAGCGCCTTGCGGGTGATGTCGAGGTTGGCCCGGGTCTGGGTCTCGTCCAGGCGCACCAGCACGTCGCCGGCGCGCACCCGGTCGCCGTCCTTGACCAGCAGCGCGCCGACCACGCCGCCGGTGGGGTGCTGCACCTTCTTGACCTCGGACTCGACTACAAGCTGGCCCGGGGCGATCACCGCCCCGGCAAACGAGGTCAGCGCCGCCCAGCCGCCCACCCCCGGCACCAGGGCGAGCGAGAGCGCGCCGGTGACCAGCAGGTGGCGCCGGATCGAGGCGCGCGGGTGTGGGCGCGGTTGCGCCGGCAGCCCGGCGCCGGGCAGGGTGAAGGTTCCGGCCGACATCACGCGCTCTCCCGCTGTTGCTCGGTCTGCTGCGCCGCCACCGGGCGCAGGGCGCGTTTGAGCACCTCGTCCTTCGGCCCGAACGCCTGCACCCGGCCCTCGGCCATGATCAGCACGTGATCGACCGCCGCCAGCGCGCTCGGGCGGTGGGCGACCACCACGCAGATCCCGCCGCGAAGACGCACGCCGTGGATCGCCCGGGTCAGCGCCGCCTCGCCCTCGGCGTCGAGGTTGGCGTTGGGCTCGTCGAGCACCACCAGGAACGGCGCCCCGTACAGCGCCCGGGCCAGCCCGACGCGCTGACGCTGCCCGGCCGAGAGCCCGGCGCCGGCGTCGCCCAACGGCGTGTCGTAGCCCTGGGCTAAGCGCAGGATCATCTCGTGCGCGCCCGCCGCCTCCGCCGCGGCCACGATCGCCTCAGGCGATGCGCTATCCTGGAAGCGGGCGATGTTCTCGGCGACCGTGCCGGCGAACAGCTCGGCTTCCTGCGGCAGGTAGCCGACGTGCGGCCCGAGCGCTTCGGCCGACCACTGCTCGAGTGCCGCCCCATCGAGCCGGACCCGGCCGCGCGCCGGGGTCCACACCCGCACCAGCGCCCGCACCAGGCTCGACTTGCCCGAGGCCGAGGCGCCGATCACCCCCAGCGCCTGCCCGGCGGCGAGCCGGAAGCTCGCATCGTGCACGACCACGCGCTGACTGCCCGGAGGCATCAGGCTGACCGCCTCGACCGTCAGGCTCGCGCGTGGGGCCGGCAGGGCGAGCGGTGCGGCCCCGGCCGGCATCCGGTCCAGTGCCAGCGCCAGCCGGCGCCAGCTCTGGCGGGCGGCCACGACCCCCTTCCAGTTGGCGATCGCGAGTTCGGCCGGCGCCAGCGCGCGCGCCACCAGGATCGAGGCGGCGATGATGATGCCGCCTGAGGCCTGGTTGTTGATCACCAGCCAGGCGCCGAGCGCGAGCACGCCCGATTGCAGCGCCATGCGGGTGGCCTTTGATACGGCGCCGAGGCCGCCGGCGATGTCGGCATTGCGCTGCTGGGCATCGGTGCAGGCGTCGTGCGCCGTCTGCCAGCGCCGGCCGATCGCCCCTTGCAGGCCCATCGCGGCGATGACCTCGGCGTTGCGCCGCGCCGCCTCGGACGCAGCCTGCCGGCGCGCCGCGTGCGTGGTCGAGAGCTGCGTCGGCCGGCGCGTGGCGAGGTCGGTGACGGCGGTCAGGCCGGCGAGCAGCACGGCGCCGCCGATCGCGACCGCACCGATCAACGGGTGGAACAGGAAGCACAGCGCCACGTAGGCGGGCAGCCACGGCAGGTCGAACAGGGCGGAGGGCCCGGAGCCACTCAGGAAGCTGCGGATCTGGTCGAGGTCGCGCAGCGGTTGGCCGGCATCCTCGGGCCGCGCCCCCCGCAAGGGGACCTGCACGCTCAACGCGAACACGCGCGCGCCGAGATCGGCGTCGAGGGCGGCGCCGATCCGGGCGAGGATGCGGGTGCGCAGGGCCTCGAGCGCGGCCTGCGCGGCGAACAGGGTCAGCGCCAGGACGCACAGCCCGACCAGCGTCGGGATCGACCGGCTCGGGATGACCCGGTCGTAGACCTCGAGCATGAAGAACGAGCCGGTGAGGGTGAGCAGGTTCACCAGCCCGCTCATCCCAGCCACCGCGAGGAACGCGTGCGAACTGCGCCACAGAGCGCCGCTCAGTTCGCCCGATGGTCGGTGATGCGCCACGTTCCTGTCCCCTTCGCCGAAGTTATGTCGGGGGCAACCCCGCATGTCAGCGATATCCCACGGCGCGTAACCAAACCGGAAAAGGGTGATCGGGCTGCGAGGCGTTTGTTAACGACCCATCGTCCCTGTTCCGGATCCGGCGAGAGCGAGAAGACGGTTCCGTCGCGCCAGGCACCCAGCTGCCATCGAAATACTACGCAACGTGGTAGCTTTGTTGGATTTGAACGGCGAGATACAGCTGAGCTTCTGCTCCCTCAGCGATGGCCACTGCCACATCGGCACGAGACGTGCCGTGAACCAGCGCATCAGTCCATCCTTGCAAGCCAGCGGCGTCGGCATGACGCCCGAGGGCGTTCTCGTACAGGCCTTCAACGAACGACGCATCGCTCTGGCCGCCACTCGCTCCGCCATTCTGCAAACCAAAATGCGCTTGGAACTCAGTCGAGTTGACGAACGCGTTGGCGAGTTCCACCCGACTGATGGCGCGACTATCGAGAGCGTTAGTCCATGATTGCAAGCCGGCCGCATCGCCGTGGCGGCCGAACAAGTGCTCATACAAACCCTCGACGTAGACCGCACTGCTCTGTCCCACGTAGTGGCCCTGGAACTCCGCCGAGTCGACGGCAGCGATTGCTACGCTGGTCCGGGCTGTGCCGTGAGCTAGAGCATTCGTCCATGACTGCAGCCCGGCCATGTCGGCGTCACGCCCGAGCACCTGCTCGTAGATGTTCTCCACGTAAGCGCCGTCGGTCTGGATGCCGTGGACGGTCGCGTACTCAGACGAGTTGAGCGCCGCCTGAGCGATATCGTGCAGTGACATGCCGCCACTCTTAACCGCATCGGTATAGCTCTGCAGTCCGGCCGCGTCGGGGGCGCGATCCAACATCGCATAGTACAGCCGCGCGACGGCGGCGGCATTCTGATCGATGACAGTGAGGTTGCCATCTCGATATGAACCCGTCGCGGCGCCGTACAGGCCCGGATCGTGTCCATCCGGCGAGGAAACGATCCCTTGCTGGACAGCGACTGCATTTGGATTGTTCGAGTATGCACGGATGTAATCGATGCTTGATGTGATCGAATTACCTGAAGCGCCATCCTGCGTCGCCAAATTAGCTATTAAGTACATCGGATCGTGCATGTCCGACGGCGTCGCCTGCGAACCTTTCAACTGCCCGTCGACATAGAAGTTGATTGTATCCTGCTGCCAATTGACACCATATGTGTGGTAGCCCGCTGGATCGGACATTTCACTGTAGACTTGACGATTTTGCTGCCAGGGAATGCTGCCCTGCGGGTCGGTCGTGTGGATAGTACTGTAGACACCCCGATCCCAACCGCCATAATGCTCGACGACATCTAGCTCCTGATGGCCGCCGGTATTGTGCAGGTCCGGAGTTTGCTGATTCGGCAGCAACCAGAACGCATCCCAGGCACCGGCTCGATCCGAGAAGTCGGCCCGGATTTCGAAGTAGCCGTAGGTCTGAGAAAAGTTTCCCTGCGTCGTGATCAGGCCGGACTCCCAGCTACCGGGATATCCCGACGTGGTCCGATCGGGCACTGCCGTGACCGAAAGCGCGCCGCTCTGAACGTTGAATGGATCGTAGCCTGAGGTCTTATCGACGAAAGAAGACCTACCAAAACCGATGTCTGAGCTGGCATCGAAACGCCACTCTGACCGGATGTCAGCCCAGGTCGTTCCAGCACCTCGTTGCGAGATGCTCCGATTGTTGAACTCGTCGTCAAAAGTCAGTTTGTAACCGGCCAAATCGACTGATGGCATCGATCGCACCCAAATCCGGAAGTGCCCATGATAGACTCAGAAAATTAAAATTTGGTTTCACAAAGATGGTCTCCGCGCCGTAACGGCCGAGCATTATTGAGCTACCCGCGGGTAATTTAGGGCGCGGTCGGCTATTGTTGGAATGATTTATATCCCATCCTCAGCGTCATCACCTGCAACGTACTGAGAATGACAATCTCCAATTAGGTCGGTCGCGATCAGTAAATTTTTGAGCAGGCCGAATACTTACCAGCTTGTATCAGCAGTGCCCAACAGTCCGTAAGATCAATCATCTTGGTCGCGGATCAAATAGGAACAAATTTATTATGATATATATTTCTGAATCAGATTGTATAAATGCATAAAAATGGCCACTGCAACCTGAAATCTCATCGGCCTCGGAAGCAACATTTGAGACCAAAAAGATCAGCTAAATACTGTTTAGCCTCAAAATGAGGCACAGTGCCTTAGAGGAAAAAATTTGTACGGCCGCACATGCAAATTTGTGCGATTAAACGATCATCGACCGTATTGAAATATCTCCAGATCAGTATAGCGCCCAGGTACGTTATGTAAGCCCGTGCATACGCTCGTACTGAATTCGCAAGCCGCTCTAAATCCCGCTAATAATTAATTCAGATTTTTTAAGGCGCTGCAACCGTACTATCAAGCTTCGGCCAGACCATGGCATCATCAGGCACAGATCGTAAAATAGTACAGCCCACACCAACCATTGCTCGCTGGCCGACTTTGATGCCCTGCAAAACTTTGGCCAAAGGACCAATTAAGCTATCGGCGCCAATCATGCAGCGCCCACCAATGAAGGCCGCCGGCGAAATGGTCGTGTTGTCAGCGATCTCGGCGTCGTGGCCGATGATTGCGCCGGTATTGATCACGCAGAACCGACCGAGCCGGGCATCGACGTTAACGATCACCCCGTGCGCGACGAACGCACCGGCGTTCGGCTTTACCCCCTGGCTCACGATCGCATGCGGCGACACTAGGGGTGGACAAGGTAAGGCGTGCCGGTCGAGCCACGCGATGATCTCGGCCCGTGCTTGAATTGCCGCCCGGCTCACGCCGCCCACCGCCAGAGCGACGCCCGCATACGCGTCGCGGTCGGCCAGCAGCTCGTCGAGATAGCCCCTGTAGGTGCCGACCTGCGCGCTCGGCTGGCTCGAATAGGTCGCGTCCACCGTGTAGCCGCACATCTGCGCGACTTCGGCGATCTCCTTGGAGAAGCCGCCGCCGCCGATCAGAGCCAAGCGCTTGGCTTCGGCCGTCACGTGGATTTACCGATCATAGGGACGCTCCGCCATCGACCCGCAGGATCTCGCCAGTCACATGCCGCGCCTGCGGCGACATCAAGAAGGCGATAGCATCGACCACCGACGCGACCGTGGCCACGCCCGCCGGGCTGCGCTTCTCCAGCGCCTCCTTGAAGCCCTCGCCGTAGAGCCGCGCATGAGTTCGGGTCATCTCCGTGTCGAGCCAGCCCGGCGCGACGCCGACCGCGCGCCGGGGCGCGAGTTCCCGGGCGAGGCCGCGGATCAGCGCGTCGAGCCCCGCCTTTGAGGCGGCGTAGGGGACGATGGCCGGCTCCGGGCGCTGGGCGGCCACAGAGGAGACGGCGCAGAACACCGCGTCGCGCGTCGAGATCCGGGCACTGCCGAAGGATGCGGCGAACAGCGTGGGGGCGACGAGGTTCGTGGTGTAGAGGCGCTGGACCTCCTCGACGCTCAGGCTGCGCATCGGCTTGATGACCTGGACCCCGGCGCAATAGACCAGACCGGTCAGCAGCCCGCGTTCGGCGACCGCAGCCTGCAGGGTCCCGGCGATGGCGGTGAGGTCGGTCACGTCCGCGGCGATGGTGGCAATCCCGGCCTTGGCCAGTTCGGCCAGGCGGTCCGCCCGGCGGGCGAGGGCGGTCACAGCCCCTTGCGCGGCGAAGCGCTCGGCGACGGCCCGGCCGATGCCGCTGCTGGCACCGACGACGAGGATATGTCCCGCGGGTTCCGCCATGGCCCGGCCTCAGGCCTGAAGCTTCGCGCCGGCGATGCCCAAAAGATCGTCGGTTGTGGCGGCCTCCGCGATCCGCGACGGCTCCACCTCGAGCCCCAGCGTGTCGAACAGGGCCATGATGTTGAGGATGCCGAGGGAGTCGAAGGTCTCGATCTCGCCGAGCGTCTGGCCGCGCGCGAGCGGCCCCGGCTGATCCAGGATCGCGCCGAGCTCGTCCAGGAACCCAGCCTCAGTCATCACGCGGTCTCCTCGAACTTCAAAACGGGCGGGGCGTAGATCCGGTCGGTGCTCAGCGCGCAGGCGCCCCAGCTCAGACCGACGCCGAACCCCGCCAGCACCGCGCGGAGCGGCCGGCGCGCGAAATCCTCCGCCAGGAAGCCCGAGATCGTTCCGGGGATCGAGGCGGAGTTCTGGTTCCCGTAGACGGATTGCGTGCCCGAGGGAAGCTTACCGTCGTCGAGTCCCAGGCGCCGCTGAAGGTTCTTGAGAATGTACTTGTTCGGCTGGTGGAGGATGTAGAAGTCCGGCTCCTCCGACCCCATCCCGGCGGCTGCGAGGATGTCGGTGACCAGCGAGGGAACGCGCTTCAGGGAGAAGTTGAACACCTGCGCGCCGTCCATATGCATGGTGGCTGGCTTGTCCGCGTCCTCGGAATCCGCGCGCAGGCCGCTATGTGGGATGAACAGGGCCTTCTCGCCGGAGCCGTCACTGTGGAGCTGGAAGACGCTCTCGGTCTCCCGCCGCTCGACCAGGACAGCCGCGCCGGCATCGCCCATGATCGGGGTGATTGAGCGGTCGTTCGTGGCGACCATGCGGCTCGCGACATCGCCGACGCAGAGGAGCACGCGCGTCAGCCCGGACTCGACCAGGCTGTAGGCGACCGAGAGCCCGTACACGAAACCGCTGCAGCCCAGCCGCATGTCGAAACAGAGCGTGTCGGTGCGCATGCCTAAGTGATGCTGCATCCCGATCGCCGTCGAGGGTGAGCTGTAATCGGGGGTCTGGGTGACGAGGATCAGCCCGTCGATATCCGCCGGCTGCAGGTCGAGGCCGCGCAGGAGTTCCCGGGCCGAGTTGAGGCAGAGGTCGGCGGTGGTGGTGTCGTCGCGCAGGACCACGTGGCGGGTGGCGAACCCCATCGCACGCTTGAGCCGCTCAGCCTCCTCGGGGGACATCCCGAGATCGGCCGCCTCGGCATCGAAGGCTAGCGTCCGGCCGCCGACCGTGGTGACGAGGCCAGCGATCCCGGCATGGCGGAAGCGCAGCTCAGCCACGGGCGACGGCCTGCGCGACGTAGTCGAACCAGCCCTGGAGCCGGCGCAGGGGCGAGCGGGTGCTGTCGAGGATGCTCTCGTCGGCCAGCGGGACGTAGCGCCCGACCGCCTTCTCGACCTCGGACTCAGTCTCCAGCAGCAGCTCGACCACCGCGAAGGAATCGATCCGCTCGTACAGGTCGTCCTCCGGGCCGAGGCCGCTCAGCTCCGGCCGGCCCCAGGTCTCGACCAGGCGGTCCAGGGTGGTGCGGGCGGCCGTCGCGGCGGCATGCTCACTCGGCGACGATGTGGATGTAGGCAGTGTCATCCGGTCCTCGGGTCAGTCGATAGTCCTTGCCCTCGGAGCCAGAGCCGATGAGCGCGAACCCGTTCTCGTCCAGGAAGGTCTCGACCATCCGGTTTTTGGCGCTGGGGCGATAGCTCGCCCGCAGCGCCGGGTCGGCCTCTTCCTGGCAGACGTAGCGCAGGACTTGGCTCTCAATGCGGCGTCCGAGCGCCCGGCAGCTCATCAGGAACGTCTCGATCGCACCGCCCCGGACGATGGCGACGCCGACGATGCCCATATCGCCGAAGCGGTCGATCACCCGGGCCGCGTAGACGCTGCCCTCGCGCATCGCGGTGGCGACCTCGTCCTCGGTGTAGCGCCGCGTGGTCAGATTGAACTGGTTGGTCTTGTTGATGAGCTGCGCCACGCGCCGGAGCGCGCCGGAATTGTTGCGGGTGATGTGCAGGCGGATGTCGAGCGAGGCGAGGTACTCGTCCATGGAGGCGGCCGAGCGCTGCAATTCCTGTCGCTGCGCCTCACCGCGATACTGCTCGGTCTTCGATAGGTCCTCGGCCGTGACGTTCCGCGCCCGCAGGGACGCGATACCGTCGAGCAGGGTCAGCGCCTGCTCGGGCCGTGTCCGGTCGAACAGGTGGCACTCGACGCCGGGCAGCCGGGCGCGGACCTCCTCGATCTCGAACGGATTGTCGTCGAGGAAGACGAAGCTATCGAGGCCAAGATTGAGCGTCACGGCGAGTTCGCGGATGTTGTCGCTCTTCTCGGACCAGTTGCTGCGATAGGCCACGAAATCGTCGAGGCGCAGGGGCATCGCGCGCTGCTCGAACACTGATCGGAAATCCGCGTCGTTGTTCTTGGTGACCGCGCAGAGCAGGATGCCGAGGCTCTTCAGGCGCAGCAGCTGCCGCTGGAGCTGGGTATGGACGATCCCGGGATAGTCGCTGTCGATCTCGAGATTCTCGACACCGTCCTCGCCGACGACGCCGCCCCAGAGGGTGTTGTCGGCATCGACCACCACCACCTTGCGGCGCGCCCGCAGGCGGGCCGCGATCGCGTCGGCGTAGCACTCGACCAGCGCGTCCACAGCGGCCGGGGCATAGGGCATCTGATAGAGGTAACGGTTGCGCTCGCGCAGCGCGTTGGCGAAGCCGATCTGCGCCAGCGCGCCCGCGGCGTCGATAACGCTGACGCGCTCGTTGGCGCGGGCGAGTTCAAACAACACCGCGTTGATGCGCGCCAAGGCGTCCAGCTGACCGTGGAGGTCGCTCTCCACCGACGAGACCGGCACGAACGGCACCGTGTTGAGGATGATCGTCCCGGACGCGCTTACGAGGCGGGCGGAGACCAACTCGGCCAGCGTCCGAGCCCGTGCGACCGCGGCCTCGTCCGGGGCGACGTCGAAGAACCAGCGGTGATCGAGATGGACGATGAGGGTGTCGACGGAGGCCGGGCCCGCGAGAACCTGCTCGATCTGCCCGATCGGTAAGTGCTCGCACGCGACCTGAGCGAGATCCGCGAGGCGGCCCGTCACCTTCCCGAACGGGTTCGTGACGACGTTTCCGACGAAGCCGAGCGAGAGAGCGCGAGCCGTGGTCATCCCCGATACCGGTCCCTGCGACATCCCAAAGGATGCCTGCCCTCCGGCGATCGACCGGCCCCATCTTAATTATGCGAGCGGCGCCCTCTTGCGAGATCCGATACCATAAAGCAAGGGGCCGGACCGGATCGCGGTCGGTCGCGTCCGAGCGCCCGATCGAAGCACGGTTTCTGGGCGCCGCCCCGATGCGATCGTGTCGGCGCCGATTCAGAGCCCACCGGCCTGGTCGTCGACAAGGAGCTTCACGATGAACCGATCTGATTCGACTGCCGCGACGGCGATGGTGCGGATCTGGTCCGAGACCCATCAGACGGCCTTCGCCCGGGCCACCGGCGACGTGAACCCGATGCATATGGATGCGCGCGTGGCACAACGGACGCTCGCGGGCGGCCCCGCGGTTCACGGCGTTCACGCGGCCCTGTGGGCGCTGGATGCCTGCGCGGAGACATACCGGCTCGAAGACTTGAGCGGCTTGCAGATGCGGTTCGAACGCTTCGTGCTGGTGGGCGACCGCACCGAACTCGCGGTGCACGAGGCGGATGCGCAGGGGCTGCGTCTTTCCCTGTCGGTGGACGGCGTCCGTGCGGCGACGATCCAGGCGACGCTCGGAGAAGCGCGGCCGCGGGCCGAGCCCGTGGCAGTCGCATCCGGGGCGATCCCGACAGAACCGGTGGTCGTCGATCCATCAACGATCGCCGGTGCGACGGGGGCATTCTGGCTCCCCGAACCGGAGGCGATTGCCGCGCTGGTGCCCCGGCTCGCGCGAGCCATCGGTCCCGCCCGGGTCGCCGCCCTCGGCGGTCTCTCAACCCTGGTCGGCATGGTCGTGCCCGGCCTGCACTCGATCCTCTCGAAGATCGACGTGACGCTCACGGACGAAGCCGACGGTTCGAGCCTCGCCTACCTCGCCTACACAGTGAAGCGGTTTCAGCCGATGCTCCAGTCGGTGACGACGCAGGCCAGCGGTCCGGGCCTCGAGGCCCGGGTCGAGAGCTTCGTACGCCCGCGCCCGGTCGAGCCCGAGAGCCTGGCGGACCTCGCGGCTCTGGTGCGCCCGGGCGAGTTCTCCGCGGTGTCCGCCCTCGTCGTCGGTGGATCGCGCGGCCTCGGGGCAGCCACGGCCAAGCTGCTCGCGGCGGGGGGCGGCGATGTTTGCATTACCTACGCGTCGGGCGCCTCCGAAGCGGAGGCGGTCGCAGAGGAAATTCGCAAAGGGGGCGGCCGCTGTCAGGTCCTGCACTACGACGCCAAGCACCCGGTCGGACCACAGCTTCAATCCATGGCGATGAAGCCGTCCCAACTCTATCACTTCGCGACACCGCGCATCTTCCGGCAGAAGCGGGCCGCCTTCGAGCCGTCTTGCTTCGAGGAGATGATGCGGGTCTACAATTACGCGTTCTACGATCTGAGCCTGTTCTGCCTCGAACGGCGCGACCGCGTGGCGGCCTTCTATCCTTCGACTACCGCCATCGACGAGGCGCCGCGCGACACCCTGGAATACGTGATGGCAAAGACCGCCGGCGAGATCCTCGCGGCGACGTTGGCGCGGACGTACCCGAACCTGCGGACCGAGATTGAGCGGCTGCCCCGGGTGAAGACCAATCAGACGGCGACGATCTTTCCCGTTCCGGCCGCGCCGCCCGGTGACTTAATGCTGCCCATCATCCGGCGCCTGTCGGCGGAAGCCTGAGGCTGGCGGCATCCCTGGAGGGTCTGCCGGTCAGCGTGAGGGCGCGCCTCCAGAGGCGGAGCTCGAGAACGCGTCGCTGCCGCCCTGGACGCCGGCAGTCCCCAAAGGATTGCCGCGCGTATCGGTGCTCAGGTTCAGATCCCTCTGAGGCAGACCGGAGGGAGCCGGATCGAAGGGCTCGACCGGCGTCACGACAACCTGCCCACCCGCGAGCGGCTTAACGACGGTCTCAGGGCGAATGGCATCGGAACACAGGCCCTGGCAGATCGGCTCGACCAGATCGGTCTGCTGGCAGATCGGCCGCATCACGCCCCTAACGCAGGCGCACCGACAGGCCGCCCAGACCTGCGTCGGCAGCAGAAAGAGGGAGCAGAGCAGGAGCATCGACCGCATGGCGCAGGGCCCTTGGTGACGCCGCTCCGAACGGGCGGCGGGAGTCATCGTAGCAGGCCGGCACGATGGCCGCGAGACGCGGCTACGATCCGGAGGGACACCGCAAGGGCCTTCGAAGCAGCGCTCTATGGACGCCGCCGACGGCTCCGAGCAGTGCGAGCTTCACCGGGGAGGGCGCCTCAGGC
The DNA here is from genome assembly GCF_008039945.1 of Methylobacterium sp. WL64. NCBI lineage: Bacteria > Pseudomonadati > Pseudomonadota > Alphaproteobacteria > Hyphomicrobiales > Methylobacteriaceae > Methylobacterium > Methylobacterium sp. WL64. The sequence continues at coordinate 16,095 of NZ_VRVA01000071.1, read as the reverse complement.
CGCTCCGCGGCTCGCTCACTCGGCAGCGGCCACATCGTGATGTGGATCCTCGTCGTCCGAAGCCGTATCATCCTGGTCCGACTCGGCATCGGTGTCGTCAGTCTCGTTCTCAGTCCCCTCGGGGGCGGTGAAGAAGTCGCCCTTCCGCACCGCTTCGCCCCCCGTCACCATCATGCTGAGATAGGTGTTAAGGGTGTTCGGGGCGACGTCGGGCAAGCGCTCCGCGATCTCCGCATGGGTCAATCCTTGTGGCCCCGCGCCACCGAGGAGGGCCTTCAGGCGTCCCTTGGCCGAGTTGGATCGCGGACCGCGAGCTCCGCGCCGCCCACTGCGACCAGACGTGGCTTGATCCTCTCCAAACGATCGCGGATTGTCCAATGACCGAAGGCTGGCCGTGTCCTTTAGCGGGACACCCTCCACGATCGCCGTCAGAGCGGCTTCCGCCGCCCGCAATTTGGTCAGTTCCGCCGAGATCCGGTCGTAGTCGCTCTGAAGTGCAGCCTTCCTGGCACGCACGTCGACCAGCGCCTTCGTTAGGGTGTTGTCCTCAGCCATTGACGGCCTCACTGCATACACTCGTTCGTGAGCGGTCATAGGTCATAAGACCCTGAAAGCGTCAACAGCTGGTAGGTTTGGTGTTTACGAAGCTCGATCGGTCGCTGAAGGCAGCCCGAGTTGTGGGATACGCATTGTCTGGCTTAGAGATCGCTGAAACACATCCCTTGGATATAGCCGGCACAGATGACGTAGGCGCTTCCCAATAGATCAGATCCAGCCGGCCGAAATCAAAGCCGACGCGGCTGTGACAATCGGAACTCCTGACCATAGTTTTACGCCGCAACAAACTGCTTATCGACACCAACTTCGTCGCGATCGCCCATACTCTAAATTGAACCTGCAGAGTCTTTCATGTCCTTGAATATCGTCGACAAAGGAGAAAATAATGTTGTCGAAATTGACCCCCGGGATCAGCACGCTCAGGCGGGGAAAATATATATCAACGGCAACAACAATTATATACGCATAGGAAGAGGATGCGTTTCCGACAGAGATATGCATATCGTAATTGAGTCGAATTGCAAATTCGACATCGGCGATGACGTCCGGCTCGGGATGGCGAATATCTATATCGGCCCCGGCTCGATGCTCCGCGTCGGCGACAGGACCGGCTTCACCGGGCTCGTCCATCTTAACCCGGTCGAAGCGAAGGCGATCGAGATCGGGACGGATTGCTCGATCGCATCCGGGGTCTGGATGACGACGAGCGATTTCCACTCGATCATCAGCCGGAGCGACGGCGCGCGGCTGAACCCGGCCAAGCCGGTCCGAGTAGGGAACCATGTCTGGATCGCCAATCACGCGACGCTCCTCAAGGGCTCTACCATCGGCGACAACGCGATCATCGGCGCGCACGCGGTCGTCACCGGCATCGTGCCACCCCATTGCGTGGCGGCCGGCAACCCCGCGCGCATCGTGCGCGAGGATGTCACCTGGCAGTCGGACCTGATCTGACCGCCGGCCCGGGGACGGCGGGGCAGGGCGCCCGAGGCGGGGGCTCATATTTACCGGGCGCGCCTGTTCCGATAGGGCGGGGATCGCTGGCCGGACGCTTGCCCGGCCCGATGATCCACCCGCGATGCAACACCCTTAAAGATATGCTCATCCGGGCGACAAGCCTCGAGACAGCCGCCGGCGAAGTCCGCATGCCGGGTCAAGCGCTCCGAGCGGCGATGTGAGAGCGGTGCGTTGAAGACCCTCTACGGCCTGTATCATAGCTGGGCGGGCTCCGCCGGAGCGCGTTCGAGCCGCAACCCGCTGGTCCGGCTCGCGGCCCGCGGCGGCCTTCCGCCGGCGAACGATCTCACGTCGGCGGCGGAGCAGATCGCGGCGCTGGAGCCCTATGTCGACGCCGGCTTCTACGCGAGCTGGTACGGCATCACGGTCGATCCCGTGCGCGACTACTTCACGGTCGGCTGGCGCGCGGGCCGGGATTCGCGGCCCGACTTCTCGACCGCCGACTACCTCGCCGCGCGGCCGTATCTGGCCGCCGCCGGCATCAACCCGTTCCTGCACTGGGTGACGGCGCAGCGCGCTAAAGGCGGCGCCCTGCCCAGGCCCGACACCGGGCAGGCCGAGCGCCTGGCCCGCCGCCTCGTGGACAGCGCGTTCTACCTCGCCAACAACCCCGACCTGCAGGCCGCCGGCGTCGATCCGGCCGGCCACTACATGGCCTCCGGCTGGCGCGAGGGCCGCGAGCCGTCGCCGCATTTCGACACCCTGGCCTACTGCCTGACCCGGGGCATCTCGTACGCGACCCAGAACCCGCTGGTGCACTACGTCCTGCACGGCGGCCCGGCCCGGCCCGAGCCGGAGGATCTGTTCGCGCTTCAGGCCGAGACGCTCGCGCCCTATTTCGACGCCGCCTATTTTCGCCAAGGGCTGGACGAGCCGGAGGAGGCTTCCGACACCGAATTGCTCCGCACTTATGTAGCCGGCGGCTGGCGGAGGATGCGCAGCCCGCGCCAGGATTTCGACCCAGCCGGCTTTGTGCAGGCGCGCGCCTGCAGCCGGGCGGTGATCGGCGACCCGTTCTTCCGGTACGTGGCCGAGACGCTGCTCTCCGGCCGCACGCCGTTCTCGGGCCGGGACCAGCCAACGTTTCCTGCCGTGGACGAGGCTTGGTACCAGACGACCTACCCGGACGCGCAGGGGCTTGCGCCCTACGTCCATTTCTCGCGAGCCGGCTGGCAGGAACTGCGGGATCCCGGCCCGGGCCGCTCGACGCTCGACGCGCTGCTGCGCGTCTGCGGCCTGCGCCCGATGCGTCCGCCGGTCGAGGATACCGGCTGGCTCGGCGCGATCGGCCCTATGCCCGTGGACCGGGCCGCATCCCTGGACCTGCAGGCCGAATTGGCGTCGCTCCATTTCGACCATGCCTTCTACCGGCAGCGCTACGGCCTGGCGGAGGACGCCGACGCGGTCCGCGACTATTGCGACACCGGCTGGCGCAGGGGTCGCAACCCGCGCCTCGACTTCAACGGCTGGGCCTATCGCGCCCATCGCCCTTACGTGGAGGCGACGGGAATCGCCCCCTTCGTCCACCACCTCGCCACCGCGCTGCTGCGCGGCACCGACCTGTCGGGCGACGCCTTCGATCCAGCCTACGGCACGCCGCCCGCGGCGGAGGATGCGGAGTTGCTGGAGCAGGCCCGTCTGATCGAACCGTATTTCGACGCGCCCTGGTACCTGAAGCGCTATCCCGACACGCGCGGCTTCGAGAACGGCCCGGCCATCCACTTCCTGTCCCACGGCCAGGAGGAGGATCGCGACCCGAGCAAGACCTTCTCGACTCGCTTCTATCGCCGGGCCTACGGCCACCTGTTCGCGCCGGGCGAGTCGCCGTTCCTGCACTACGTCCGCACCGGCCGCGCCGCAGGGCTGATGGGCTGCCCGGAGGATCTCGGCAGCTGGCCGGCCATGGAGGCGCCCGAACTGCGGGACTGGGACGGCCTGCCCCGCGCGCTCACCCTCGCCCAGGCCCGGGTCGTCGTGATCATGCCGGTCTACAAGGGCCGCGGCGAGACCCTGCGCGCCATCCACGCCTGCCTGTCCGCCCCGCAGAAGACCCCGTTCACCCTGCTCGCGGTCAACGACCGGTCTCCCGACCCGCAGCTGACCGCGGAGCTCGCCGAACTGGCCGGCCGCGGCCTGTTCCACCTCGTCGAAAACCCAGACAACCTCGGCTTCGTGCGCTCGGTCAACCGCGGCCTGTCCCTGCGCCAGGGCCGCGCCGTGGTCCTGCTCAACTCCGACGCCGAGGTGTTCGGCGACTGGCTTGACCGGCTGGTCGCCCACGCCGAGGCCGCCGAGGCGGAGGGCCGCCCGCCGGTCGGCGGCGTCACGCCGCTGTCCAGCAACGCCACGATCTGCAGCTACCCGAAGTTCAACGCCAACAACGCCATGGCGCTGGAGATCCCTCGGCCCGAGCTCGACCAGGCCGCCAAGGCGCTCAACCGCGGCCGCTCGGTCGAGGTGCCCACCGGCGTCGGCTTCTGCATGTATATGACCGCCGCCGCCCTGGATGCCGTCGGCACCCTCGATGCGGTCGCCTTCGGCAAGGGCTACGGCGAGGAGAACGACTGGTGCATGCGCGCCCGCAAGGCCGGGTTTTCCAACCTGCTCGCCGAGGACGTGTACGTCTACCATGCCGGGCAGATCTCGTTCGGGCTCGATCCGGGCGGCGAGTACGACCAGGGCCAGGCGGCCTTGCTGGCCAAGCACCCGGACTATCCGGCGCTGGTCGGCCAGTTCGTCCAGGCCGATCCGGGCCGGCGCGGCCGGGCGCGGCTCGACCTGTATCGGCTGGCCCGGCACTTCCGCGGCCGGGCGGTGCTGTTCGTGACCCACAGCTGGGGCGGGGGCATCCAGCGGCACATCGACGACATGATCGCCCGGCTCAAAGCCGAAGGCACCGCCGTGGTGCTGCTCTCGGTCGACCGGGCCCGCAACATCCAGATCAACGTCTCGTACCGCAGCCGGGAGTTCGTGTACCTGCCGAACCTGGACAGCCTGTACCTGCCCCGCGACGCCGAGGTGGTCTCCGCGTTCATCGACCAGCTGGCGCCGCTCTTGATCCACGTACACTCGCTGGCGGGCCTGCGCTGGAACGCGGCGCGCGCGCTGATGGATCTGGTCGCCGGCTCGGGGCGGCCCTACGCCTGGACGCTGCACGACTTCTCGCCGGTGTGCCACCGCAACCACTTGGTGATGCCGGACGGGCGCTATTGCGGGCTGGCGCCGGTGCCGGTGTGCCGGGACTGCCTGGCTTCGGACGCGGACGGCTACGAGGAGCCGGATCCGGCGGAGCGGCGGGCGGCGTTCGGGCGGTTCCTGGCCGGGGCGGCGCGGGTGTTCGCGCCGTCGGCCGACACGGCGGGGCGGATCACGGCGCTGTACCCGGATCTGGCGATCACGGTGCGGCCGCATGTCGAGGCGGACCGCCGGGTGCGCTCGACCGCGCTGCGGCGGCCGGGGCGCGTGCGCCGCGTCGCGGTGCTGGGTGCGATCAGCGCGACCAAGGGGGGCCTGTTCCTGCAGGCGCTGGCGACCGACGCCCAGGACCGGAAGCTGCCGCTGCGGTTCGCGATCGTGGGCTTCTCCGACTCGGCGCTCACGGACGGGCTGGAGCGGGCCGGAGCCACCAAGACTGGGCGCTACTCCACCGACAACCCGACGCTCGATCGGGTCGCCCGGGCCGCCGTCCAGATCGCCGAGACCGAACATCCCTCGGAGGACAATGAGATTCTCGATCTCCTACCGAAAGTTTCCGCCGACTTGATACTGGTGCCTTCAATTTGGCCGGAGCCTCACTCGACCATGCTGACCCTCGGGCTGCGAACCGGATTGCCGGTGGTCGCCTTCGACGTAGGAGCGCAGGGCGAGCGGCTGCGCACCCATCCGAATGGCCACATCCTGCCCTATGGCCTCGCCAACGACCCGGCCGCCTGTAACAATCGGCTCCTAACACTCGAACTCTCGGAATGCGCCCGGCGCTCCCTCCCGACTGAAGCCGCTGCGTACGAGAACCTGATGCGCGACTACTATGCCCTGACGGCATGATTGCCGACTATTGCCAAATTCACGTGGATCCGGCGTCAGAGCGAAGTTCTGTGCGGCCCAGCTCTTGGGCGAGTGGGAGGGGACGTTGCAAGAGGCGATACCCGGCCAACGCACTTTAGCCCATTTTCTCGTGAAAGCAGGCGGGGAAACGCAGAGGTCAATCCGATGTCCGTCCTCCCAACGGATCAGACACAGAAGAGCGCGGTCGAGTCTTATCTGCATGTCCTGCACGCCTTAATTCTCCGAGACATGCGTACGCGCTTCGGGGCATCACTTTGGGGCTACGGGGTAGTGGTGCTCTGGCCCTGCGTGCACATCTTCGTGTTGATCGCGATCTACACGTTCCAGAAAGTCGCTGCACCACTCGGCGATAATAGAGCACTATTCTTCGCTACGGGCGCAGTTCCGGTGCTGGTCTTTCAGTATGTTTCCCGCGAAGTCATGAAATCTGTTGTCATGAACCGGCCATTGACCTACTATCCACAAGTGAAACTGTTTGATCTAGTTTTCTCACGTATCTTGGTTGAAATTGTGACTGGATTTCTTGCCTTGCTGGTAGTGACGACCGTGCTGATCGTTATAGGAACTAATCCGATCCCGGCAGATCCGCTAACCGCCGTTTGCGGCTACTTAGCTGCGATTGTTCTTGGAATTGGCGTTGGAACAATCAACGTCGCCATCATCGGATTCTTTCCCGGGTGGATGATTGGATATGCACTTTTTAGCATCATTATGTATGTATCTAGCGGCGTCATGTTTCTCCCGAGTTATTTGCCTGAAAAAATTTATTATTGGATGAAATTTAATCCTGCCCTGCAATGCGCAGAGTGGGTAAGATCAGCTTATTACCCGTACGCAGGGATACAAGTCGACGAATTATACGTTATAGCATTTGGCTTGACGGCCGCAAGCATCGGGCTGTTCATGATAAAGCATATTGTTAGCAAAATTCAAGGCTAAACTCTCATAAAGTTTACTATGTGCAGCAATTGTTTTCTAAAGGTGCTGAGGTCGCGGAAATCCAGTGCTATTATGTGTGAATTCCGATTACATCGTATCCGTAACGGCAAAGACAATTAGCAAGTTGGCGACAATACAATTCCAGCGGTTACGGTTTCGAGAACAGCCAAGAAGGAGCTGTGCCTGTAACGTCTGCGGTGTCGAAGATGGCGCAGATGCGGCTTAACCGAAGGCAGGACATATGGTACGATATTTTTGCTTATATTAACTCGAATTACAATTGGACGCAGCAGCAACTTTAAACCTCGCTAGGGCAAAACAACGACAAGTACGTAGATCACCAAACAGTTTGAAAGGGTTAGGAATATTGCGGCGCGACGGCATGAAGGTCTCGGTCATGCAATTCGATTTGGTTTAATCTTAGTATAGCAATGGCCCTTATCTATTTTCGCTAGCGTTACAATTCCTCTTATAACAGGCTGAGCAGCTAAGCTATTAGGCGGACGGCGGGTATTGCAGTACCAAGGAAATGTCTCACGCCATCCCGGATCGCGATGCAAACGACCACCGACCTGCGATTTGACCAGCTTCCGTTCCGAGCTTGCGCGCAACAATCTAGCGCTTGCAACCTGCCTGAATGAGCGGTACCCGCTACGCTATTGTCCCCGCCAGCCGCGACCGGCAGTCCGGGGCGCTGACCACTATGCACGGCTCTCCGCGGCATCCTGCATGGGTTGCGGACGGGGTGGGCGTGGCAGCATCTACCGCTAGACCTCTTGCGTCAGCGCAGGGGTTATCGATATTTTTCTACCTGGCGCAGGCTAGAGCCGAGCCCTATCAAGTTGGCTCATGGGCATAGCATCCGGCGGCGGTGAGATAGTTTCGGCATTCGTCCGGTCGGACGGCGGCGAATGCGTCCGCAGTCGTGAGGGTCAGCAGCAATTCGAGCTGCAGCTGTCCGGAGGAAGATTTTGATTTTCGCACAGACGTGCTCGATGGAATGGAATTCTGGACTGTAGGGTGGAAGGTAGAGAATATGTTCGCCGACGGCCTCGATGGCCTCGCACCCCCGGTGACCTTGTGGGCATTCAGGTTGCCGACGATAACGGTGTCGCCGGGCTTAAGCACCGGTGCCTGGATATCGGTGACGTAAGTCCGAAAGCGCATACAATTAGTAGCCATTGAAAACGGTCTTCGCGATTAGTCGCGTGACGCGAGGGGCGGCGGTGATGGTGGTGGTCTTGTAGCGCTTGTGAGGCGCGGCAATACAGCATCGCTGGACGCGCAAAGCATGACCATAGCGGCGGGCCATCTTCGTCGCGGCAGCTGTTTCACCGAGGAACAACAAGCGATCCGGATCAAGGGCGGGTTGACGCTCGAACCACTCCTCGCACGGCCGTCACATCCAGCGGCTTCTGCTCATGCGTGTGAACAGCCTCTTTTTTCGGGTGACCCCGTGCCGGATGGTAAAAGCGCGACAGGCTGCTCGTGCTCGCCTGGACACCGTGTTCCCAGAGCCTATTTCGCTGATTCGCTCGTGAGATGGGCCGCAACGAACTGGAACGGCTGAGCCGCGAGGAGCTGATCGAGCTGGTGCTGTGCTGCAGCGGCCAGAGAAGACCTCGCGGACCTCGTCCAAGCCGCCGGCAACAGACAGCAAGGAGCAGCGGGAGCACGCAAAGCCCGGGGGCGCCAAGCCGGGTCACGACGGTCATAGCCGGGTGCTGAGCACGGATCCCGATGCTGTCGTCGAGCATCGTCCCGTGGCGTGCGCGTGCTGCGGCGCCAGCCTACACGCCGCTCTTCCGGCGCAGCTCGTCAGCAGCTGCGAACGGATCGAGCTGCCCGAGGTGGCGCCGATCGTGACGCAGCACCACCGGCTCGCGGTCCGTTGCCTGAGCTGCGGGGAGCGGGGCGTCGCCCCGGCGGCGGCGCGCGGCACGCCCTTCGGCCCACGGGTACATGCGGTGGCGACGTACTTGAAGACCTTTCAGGCGCTCTCGTACGAACGGCTGCAGGCGGCGCTGTCCGACCTGTTCGGCCTGACGCTCAGCCAGGGCGGGCTGATGAACCTGCTCCGCCGTGCGCAGGGCCACTTCCGTCCCGGTCGCGAGGTCGCCGTGTCGACCCTGCGCCGGGCCACCGTCGTCGCGTCGGACGAGACCGGCTTCCGAATCGAGGGCTCGAACGCTTACCACTGGCTGTTCCACTCGGCCGCGGCCGTGGTGCACATGGCCTCGCCGACGCGTGGCGCTGTCGTGGTGCGCGAGATGATGGACGGGCATAGGCCGGCGGTGTGGATCTCGGATCGCTACACCGCCCAGCAGGGACACGCCGCCGAACACCAGATCTGCCTGGCTCATCTCGCCCGCGACGTGGCCTATGTCGTCGAGACCAGCGACGATCCCGTGCCCTGGCGCCTGCAACTCTGGTTGCAGAGCATCTTCGCCTTGGCCGAGCGCGTCACCGACTTGGCTGCCTCGACGCTCTCGGCCAAGCGCCGCGACCCGCGAGCTCCAGGTCAAGATCAGCCGCGCGCGCGATCAGCTCCTGGTCTTCCTCGCTTATCCCGGAAGGGTCGAGCCAACGAACAACGGCTCCGAGCGGCTGCTTCGTCCGACCGTCGTGCAGCGAAAGGTGACCAACGGCTATCGCGCCATGTCGGCCGCCGAGGGCTAGGCCGCCAACCGCACCGTTGTCGATACCGCGCGCCTCACCGGCAGCAGCCCCTTCGGCGCCATCCTCAAAACTATCGGCGTCTGAACCCCGCCATTACAAGCGTGGGTAATTACAGACTAGGAATGAGCCCATATTTTGAAAAAAATATAGAATAAGTCAAAATAGTATTTTGAAAAGAAATCGCTACAAAAACCCCAAAAATAACAGCGAGCACAGGCAAAAATTGCAATTACAAGCTAACGACCTCATCCGTAATTTCCTCCAGTGATTCGATGTTCCACATCGTAGAGGATCCGACATCGATTTAATAATAACATAGTGTATTGAAAACCTATAATTTCGGAAAAAGTTGAGCTTATGCCACTGGGACAACCAAATTAGGTCGATATTTATGCGTCCCAGGAGAGAGAAATACTTCGCAAACCTACTCTAGAAAGCAGGTTGTGTCCCCGGGCATCCGCTGTTATCAGATACTCCCGCCACCGCTTTGTCGACAGCAAAATGCATGAGCGAGAAATATGAGCGCTATCAAAGCGTGAGAGAACAAGCTCCAACTTGGGAACTTTGATCAATGCGTAATTACCATTAAATTCGTTCCGGCCCGTCGGCGCTTAAGTTTGAACAGGATTAGAAATATTACGGAATCGTTCAAACGCCATGCGCTTGAATTTTTCTCTCTTATCGACGGACGCGGCCTATCTGTTATCGTTGAGAGAAACTAATCCCCGATGGTTTAAGATAGGAAATTGCGTGTCTCGGTTTCGTAGACTCATGGGCATTTTGAATTAAATCGACTCTAAGCGAAATTTAGATCGCACTCTACAGCAGACAGAATTCAAGCAGGGAGCGTTTCCGCTGTTAGGCTCGATATTATATATTGAATCTTTATGCCTTATAGATGGTGGTAAATAATATTCATGATGGCATCATTTCCAAGCAGCAAACAAATAGGAACAGCAAAAACGTATAAAATATAAACCGACTGGCTTTCCGACCTAGATTGAACTAGTCATCTTTTAACACATGTCCCTATCGCTCAGCCAATTACACAGGAGACATCAATGCCAACTGACGACAATCGAGCTTCTGAGGCTGACGAGCTTATGACTATAAAGATCGTTGCAATAGGTATGATACTGTTTAGAGCGGAGAAAGATGAGATCTGCAGGTCAATCGACGCTATAAAAGCGGCGGCGAACCGATGCACGGGAACTATTATAAAAATTTATATTAAATGGAACTCCGAGCCAACCTTTTCTTTGGGCGACATAATTAACAACGTTAATATATCTATTGAGATCTTGTCTGGCGATTTCAATGACGGGTTCGGCGCCGCGCACAATAAGATGATGGAAAAAGCGCTGGAAAAGGCAGACGCGTATATTTGCTTAAATCCGGATGGTTTTTTACACCCTGACTCGCTTGCTTCCCTCGTAAAGCTTGACGTAAATCTTCCGAATCCAGCCTTGATTGAGGCTATCCAATTCCCGCGAGAGCACCCAAAGCCATATGACCCTTTTACTGGATTGACCGCGTGGTGTTCGGGAGCATGCCTGTACATATCTAAACGTTTGTACACCCAAGTTGGCGGCTTCGATGAAAATATTTTTATGTACTGCGAAGATATTGATTTGTCTTGGAGAGTTCGTAATTCGGGGTACAAGTGTTTCGTTTGCGTAGATGCATTTTTCTATCATGAGGTAAGGGAAAAGAAATCCGCGCTGGTCGATCAACTCATGTTTGAGTCGGCCCGTTATCTCTCTTACAAATGGGGTGCAGATGGATTTACCGCTGAAATGGAGCGTTTGTTGGTTGAACGGAATTTCTACCCAACCGCGGACTATCTGCCTCCTTTGCCAGAAGTTTCTCGCATACCATCTAAGCCTGGACTGCAAGAATGGCGGCAACTACTGAGTTTCGCGATTCCACGCTGGCATTGAGGTTAGTATTATGACGGAAGTAACTACCGTAATCCGAGTACATTCGCCGGCTTGCACTCCACACCTTAAGCGTGCATTATTTTCTTTATCAGCTCAAAAAGTTGATGTATTTCCGACTATAGTCACACAACGCTTTACTAGAGAACAAACGGATACATTGACGCATGAATGCAGCCCTTATCAGTTCGGCGCAATCAGAGAACTGAGTTTTACGAACGTTGAAATTCAAAATCCTTTTGATTTGAGATCCAGACTGCTCAACGTCGGCGTCGCGAAAGCAAACAAACGATATCTTCATTTTCTAGATTTCGACGATATCATGTATGGGGATGCTTATATCAAGCTCACTAACGTCTTGGCGACAACTCGCGCTGCAATTGCGTTTGGCGGGATAGTCTCAACATATTTCGAAAGTATAGGCGGCCGACCTTATATTAAAGATAAGAGAATTGAGTATCGCGGTCTGAATAAATACGATCTTTTCGTAGATAATTTTTGCCCGTTGCATAGTTTCGTTATTGATTTGAGTAAGACCGACAAAGATCAGATAGTATTTGATGAGAGCATGACGGCATTGGAAGATTACAGCTTCCTCCTCGGCTTTCTTGCGAACCACGAAGCGGACTTCTCCCTGATCAAAGATGTAGTTGGCGAGTACTTTAAAAGAGACGCCGATACAATAAATCTTGCTCGCGACGAGTATCCGGACCCGAACTTAAAACTGAGCAAACTTCAGAAAGCGCGCGAAACTATTTTGCACAAGAAAAGGTCGACAAGTTGTCAAGTTAGACTTAGCGAGTTTTCCTGGCTTATGAATTCATCCGGCGTGGGTCCCGCCTTTGATCTCAATTCAGAACAAAGCTTTGTCAGACTGGGGCCCAAGTTTACCCAAAGCACTGACGTCGCACTTCACAAATTCTTTTCATCGTTCATGGTAGAGTTCTGCCGAAATATTAAACTAAGTACGGACGCGGACGGATACGTGGATATTTTGCAAAGACAAAACTCAAGCGTTACGATTGCCGGCTGGGTGAATGATTTCTGCTATGGAGAAGAGCCATTAAAAGTTATTGCGGTCAATCCAACCGACGGCTGTGTCTATGAGGGGATTAGAATCGATCGTGAAGACGTCCGTGCTCATTTGAAATCGGAATTTAAGCAATTTGGCTTCGAAATCAAAATAAATTTCCACGTACCATCCTCCGAGATTGAGAATATCGCTGTGATGCTATATGATCCGAAAAATAACATACTCCGACATATTTCTAGGTCAGATACCTTTAGAGAGCAACTAGCAAATAGCATTCGATAAATTGGGCTAAGTACATCAAAGTTTTGATTTTCATTATTAAAGAGAAGAAATCGCTGATAATACCGCTTCAATTATGAGTCAAAGTTTCCTTGACCTGCCAAAGATCTTTAATAACGGCATTTCGCAACTTTCATCGGTGAGCAAATGACAACTCAAAACCAAGGCGACGCTTCGCCAATCAAAATAACCGACTCAATACCTATCGATGCGCAGAAAAACGCAGGCTCCCCGACAGAATTGGCGCTTCTTCGCGAACATATTGACAGTATTAATAAACAGCACCTTGGTTTTATTGAGGCGATTGGAGCTATTTTACTTGAGATGGGGCTTGGTCGCAAAGCCTCGCCGGCAGAAATAGATCACTTCCGTTGGCAAATACACAGCGACAACGCTCACGAGTACATCGCGTCCTTATTCAAAAATGAAAATTTCTTTCTTAAAGTTTGCGAAAGCGTAACCGGTAATGTTATGTTCGTGCCGCCAGGCCATTATTATTCTCCGGTAGTTGATGTGCGCTCGGTTAAATCTGGACATCGCTCGCAGGATATTACTGGGGTTAAATTTGATCGAGACAAACAATTATCAAATTTTAGATTGTTGACATCTCACTTAAATCGCGTCGAGTTTCCTAAAACCTCATCTCCAAACGCTCGCTATTTTTATGACAACCAGTTCTTTTCCCATGCCGACGCTGTTTTACTATCCGCAATGATACAGGAATACCGTCCCGACAGGATCATCGAGGTAGGCTCGGGCTTTTCTAGTGCGGTAATCCTCGATACAATCGATGTGACAAAAAGGAGAACTGCTTGCACATTCATCGATCCATTCCCCCATCGCTTGATTGAGATACTTCGTCCGGATGATTACGATTACGTAACTATAGTTGAAAAGCACGTACAGGACGTAGATTTGAGTGTTTTCGAAGCTCTACAGTCAAACGATATATTATTTTTGGATACGACGCACATCTGTAAATCCGGTAGTGATGTAAATCATGAGATATTTGAGATACTACCTCGTCTTAACAGCGGGGTTATTGTTCATTTCCACGATATCTTCGACCGGTTCGAATATATCGACCGTTGGGTATTCGAAGAAAACCGATCTTGGAATGAAATCTATCTGTTGCGTGCGTTTTTGATGTACAACGACGCATTTGAGATCCTATTTTTAGCGGACACGCTTCGCGCGTGCTTTCCCGATGAGTTGAAAATGGCGCATAAAGCGTTTTCCGAGGATGCTGGCGGTGGACTTTGGTTGCGGAAAAAATAAAGGCAATTCACGACCTGTATCTCATAATTGGCGGGCTATTGCTGAATAGAGTGACCGCGGCTTGCGACAATCATATGAAATCTCAATCAATTAGTAAGTTATATGTTGCTTAGCTTAGCTTACGATCAACAACTCGGTTGTGACAAAAAATCTAGAGGCTGTTATGAACCTGTGGCGAGTTGAGCGGCCTTTTTGAGCATGAGGCAGACGAAAGCGACGAGGTGGAGGTCTGCCAGGGTGCTTGCATAGCGCTCTTAATCTTTGACGAGCTTGAAGAAGCGTGTGGCCCAGGCAAAGGAGCGTTCGACGACCCAGCGGCGGGGCAGGAGTACGAAGCCCCGCTTGGCCTCGGTCAACTTCACCACCTCCAGTTCGATGCCGTGCGGGCGGGCTGCCGCGGCCGGTTTGTCGCCCGTGTAGCTCTGATCGACGAAGGCGACCTCGACGCTCTCGCCCGTGGCTGCCTGCACGGCCTTGGCCAGCCGGCCGACGTGAGCCCGATCATCGGCATCGGCGGGTGTGACATGCAGCGCCAGAACGTGGCCGAGGGTATCCGCCGCCATGTGCAGGTTCGAGCCCTTCTTGCGCTTGGCCCCGTCGTAGCCAGCCCTCTCGCCGCTCTCGGGTGAGGAGCGCAAGGTCCGGCTGTCGAGCACGGCCGCGCTCGGCTCCAGTGCGCGACCGGCCGCCATGCGCAGCACCGCACGCAGATCCTCGGCCAGTTGCTCGAAACAGCCGTCTGCCAGCCAGCGCTGGGCCTGCTGATACACGGCAATTCAGGGCTGCGGGTCGTGGGGCATCAGCCGCCACGGGCAGCCGCTCCTAACCACGTAGCGTAGGCTGTTGAACACCTCGCGCAACGCATGCTCACGCTGACCAGCATCCTCCCGCAGCAGCGTCAGGTAGGGCGCGGCCAGCGCCCACTCCTCATCGGAAACATCGGACGTATACGGCTTGCGGGTCGCGCTCATCCCCGCTCATCTGAGCATCAGCCCGACCCAGGTCCATAACAGCCTCTAGAAGGTGGTCATTGCTTCAACGCTCGTGGTGTCGCTCGTTCGTACACGCTGCCATATTGTGTCTATTTCTGCTCACGTGACGACAGCCGAATTGTCTTAGTATCGGGTGGCGTTGAGGTTGTTCCCGCATTCCCGGGGGTTGAAGTAGGTGAGGGCTTCAGGGCCGGGGCTCGGATGTCGTGAACTGTGGACGTTGCGTTGCATGCCATGCGGGCTCCGAGTCCAGCTGAGTGACGTGTACGGGATACCGGGCGGTCTTAGGGTGTGAACCGCACCACGCACTTGCAGGGATATACTTTCATGATTCTCAGCCGCCGCATGGAGCACGGAGGCGGCGATGACGGACCTGTTCTTGCTCTCGGGTGCGCAGCGGGCGGTGATTGGGCCGTTCATGCCCAAGAACCAGCTTGGGCCAGAGCGGAACGACGATCGGCAAGTTATCTCCGGCATCCTGCGCGTGCTCACCTCCGGCTGCCGCTAACGCGACTGCCCGTCTGCGGATGGCCCGCACACTGTATGGTCCCGGGATGTGGTGTGACGGGTCGATCCTGAAGCGTTCGGGCTCATTGGTCCAGACCTGAGGGACATGCTCGCAGGACGTGAGGCCGCGCAGGGGCTTCAGCCGACGGGCATGGTTGTGGGCGTCGACGAACAGCTGCAGATGCGCCCGGAGCTGTTCGTGGGTCTCGTAGTGGTAGCGCTTGACCGCGGTGTACCTAATGGTGCGGTTCATCCGCTCGACCTGACCGTTATCCGGCATGATTGCCTTGGTGCCTTTACGTTCCGCTGATCGTGTGATCGGCGGTATGGTGAGCCCATCCGGGGTGTGGGGCACCGGGAGCACGTGAGTGCGGGCAGGCCGACCTTTAGACCATGGGCTGCGTGTGATTAGGCGTGGAATAAGGGCTCTGACGCACTTTCGCTGATCATCAAGGCTTGAGGCCGATCAAGCGAGCCTGCAGCAGGTCGATCTTGCCGCGGCCGTACATCTGGCGCTTCACGAGCTTGAGCTTCGTGACCTGTCCTTCGGTCTGGCCGTTCGACCATGGCAGCGTGATCGCGGGGACTGTCAGGAATTTCGTGTGGAGGCGGCCATAGTGGATCCGAAGGAGGTTCCCGATGGCACGACGCAAAGCACCCCACATCCCTGACGCGATCCTGGATCAGCTCCTGGCCGGGGCCGATCCGAAGACGGCGTTCGAGTCCGACGGCTTACTGGACGCACTGAAGAAGGCCCTGGCCGAGCGTGCGCTCAACGCCGAGATGGACCACCATCTGGCGGGCGAGGAGG
>NZ_VRVA01000070.1:0-30426 GCF_008039945.1 Methylobacterium sp. WL64 | reverse complement strand
GCCCCGCCGGTGCCTGCTGCCCCGCCTTTGCACCCTGCGCCCCCAGCAGCGGCGCCGCCCGCTGGGGCGCCGACCACCTCCGCCACGCCGGGAGCGCCGTCGAACGCGGCGCAGCAGCAGGGGACCCCGGCCACGGTGCTGGACACCCAGGATTACGAGAGCCTGCTCGGCCGCAGCGTGCGCAGCGCCGGCGGCGACGAGCTGGGGCGCGTCATCGACATCATCATCGACAAGGACGGGCATCCCCGGGCGGCCATCATCGATTTCGGCGGATTCCTGGGTGTCGGCACCCGCAAAATCGCCGTCGATTGGCGCGCCCTGCGCTTCACCCCCGATGGCAACAAAGAGCGCAAGCTATCCGTCGCGCTGAGCCGCAACCAGGTCCGGGTGTCGCCCGAATACAAGGCCGGCGAGCCGATCGTCGTGCTCGGCCCGGCGAGCCCGGCCGCCCCCGTGCCCGAGGGCGAGCAGGCGACGAGCGCGGCCCCGCCGGTCAATCCCGCCGCCCCGGTCGTGTCTGCGCCAACCGTTCCGGCTCCGTCGGTCCCGACGCCGTCCGCCCCGCTTCCCGCCACCCCGCCGGAAAAGGCCCCGGATAAGTGACGGTGGCCCGATTGAAGGCAAGACCCGCCGTTTCCCCCCGCGAGCGCGAGGTGTCCCGACAGGACCCGCGGTCGCGGCCCGTCCGCCTGAAGGATCAGTCGGCCGAAGTCGCGCGCGAGCCGGCCCGGGCGGCCGCGGAGGCCGCACCGGTGGACCGAACGCTCACGGCGGCAAGCCGCCACGGCCTCGACGCCTTCGCGTTCTTCGTCGCCAACCTGCAGACCGGGTTCGGGCCGTTCCTGGCCGTGTACTTCTCGCAGGCGAAGTGGACCCAGTCCGATATCGGCTTCGCCCTCACAGTAGGGAGCCTCGTCGCGCTGCTGGGCCAGGTGCCGGGCGGCGCCTTCGTCGACGTGGTGCACTCGAAGCGGTTCGCCGCCGCGGTAGCGGTGATCGGCATCTCGGGCAGCGCCTTCGCGCTGGCGATCTGGCCGAGCTTCCCGGTGGTGCTCCTGGCCATGGCGGTGCATTCGGGGGCGAGCTGCGTGCTCACGCCGGCCATCGCGGCGATCAGCATCGGGCTGGTCGGGCGTGCCCGGGCGGGCGAGCGCCTCGGCCGCAACGCGAGCTTCGCGGCGGTCGGCAACGCGCTCGGCGCCGCCGGCATGGGCGCCATCGGCTACTACCTCTCGAACGGAGCGGTGTTCTACCTGACGGCGGCTCTCGTGGTGCCGACGATCATCGCGCTGACGCGGATCCGCGCCGACGAGATCGACGCCAACGTGTTCAAGGATGTGGCCCCCGAGGCGGCCTCCAAGTCGACTTCCACGGCGGCTTCTAAGCCGGCCTCCGCCCAGCCGCCCCGCGCCGCCGGGCAGGACGGCGTGCGGGCGCTGCTGACCAATCGCGGGCTCCTGTGCTTCGCGGCCTGCATGGTCCTGTTCTTCCTCGCGAACGCCGCGATGCTGCCGCTGGTGGGCAGCGTCCTCACCCTGCGGGCGAGCGAGACCGCCACCGCGCTGATCGCGGCCTGCATCATGGTCCCGCAGGCGGTACTCGCCGTGAGCGCCCCCGCGGTCGGCCGGGCCGCCGAGCGGTTCGGCCGCTACCCGGTGCTGCTCCTGGGCTTCGGCGCCTTGCCGGTGCGCGGGTTGATGCTCGCCTACACCACGAACCCCTACGGCCTGGTCGCCATCCAGGTTCTCGACGGGATCTCCGCCTCGGTGCTCGGCGTGATGGTGCCTCTCGTGGTCTCGGATCTCACCCGCGGCACGGGGCGTTTCAACCTTGCGCTCGGCGCGGTCGGCACCGCGATGGGCGTGGGCGCTGCGCTCTCGACGTCGATCGCCGGGATCATGGCGGACCGCCTGGGAAGCCATAGCGCCTTCCTGGGGCTGGCCTTCATGGGCTTCGCGGCCTTCATGCTGGTGGCGCTGATCATGCCCGAGACGCGCCAGCCGGCGGAGGAGGCGTGATCCGCGGCATCGGATTCGCTTGCGTGTATCCGCGCCGCTCAAGCGGCGTTCAGGTTTGAGAGATAAAAGCGCGCGGGAGGTGCGGGCCGGTGCAACATATGGCAACGCTGTCGCGTTGCCGCTGCGGGTCCGATTACGCCCGCGCTGCACTCCGCCTCAGCCCGCACCAGCCAGTGCCGCGTGAATACGGAATGGTCACCGCGATGGAAGAGCTGCACCAATACGCTGAGAGGCCCTTCGCCTTCGTCGGGCGATACCTCCGGCGCCGCTGGGTGCCCCACCTGGTGATCCTGATCTCCGTGCTCGGTGCGGTCGGGTTCTCGGTCTCGACCGACTATGCCCTCAAGGGCGTGGTCGATGCGCTGACCAAGGGTCCCGGCCCGGGCAACACCGTGGTCTGGGGGGCGCTCGCCGTCCTGATCGGATTCATCGCGGCCGACAACATGCTCTGGCGCGTGGCGGCGCTGACCGGGGCCTTTACGTTCGTGGGCGTCACCGGCGACATCCGGCGCGACCTGTTCCGGCACATGACCGGCCATTCGCCGACCTTCTTTTCCGACCGGCAGCCGGGAACCCTGGCGTCGCGCATCACGGCGACCTCGAACGCGATCTTCACGGTCGAGAACATGTTCGTGTTCAACGTGATGCCGCCGACCGTCGCGGCCTTCGGGTCGATCGCCTACATCGCCACCGTCAACACCACCATGGCGGCGATCCTGGCTGGCGTCTTCGCCGCGGTCGTCGTGCTGATGTTCAAGATGGCGGCGGCCGGCAAGCCGCTGCACCACGACTTCGCCGCCAAGGCGGCCTCCGTGGACGGCGAGATGGTCGACCTCGTCGGCAACATGTCGCTCGTGCGGGCGTTCTCGGGCTTCAAGCGCGAGGGCCAGCGCTTCGAGGGCACGATCGCCACGGAGATGCGCGCCCGCCGTTCGTCGCTGCTCTACCTTGAGAAGCTGCGCATCGTGCACGCGGTGCTCACCGTATTGGCGGTGTTCGGCCTGCTCTACTGGGCGATCCAGATGTGGGAGGCCGGCCAGGCGACCAATGGCCAGGTGGTGCTGGTCTGCACGCTCGGCATCCGCATCCTGGCGGCCACCCGCGACCTCGCGGTGGCACTGGTGGACGCGACCCAGCACACCGCCCGCCTGGCGGAGGCGCTGCACACCCTGCTCCAGCCCCACGACCTCGTGGACCATCCGGAAGCCAAGCCGCTCGCCGGCCAGGGCGCCAAGATCGAGTTCGACCACGTCGCCTTCAATTATCCGGACGGGCGCCCGGTCTTCACCGATTTCGACCTCGTGATCGAGCCGGGCCAGAGGGTCGGCCTCGTCGGCAAGTCGGGCGGCGGCAAGTCGACCCTGTTCTCGCTGCTGCAGCGCTTCTACGACGTGAAGACCGGCGAGATCCGCATCAACGGCCAGAAGGTCGAGTTGGTGACCCAGGAATCCCTGCGTGAGGCGATCACGGTCGTCCCGCAGGACGTGTCGATGTTCCACCGCTCGTTGCGCGAGAACATCCGCTACGGCCGGCCGGAGGCCACCGACGAAGAGGTCTGGCAGGCCGCCGAGGCGGCACGCTGCACCGAGTTCATCCAGGCCCTGCCGGAGGGCTTCGACACCATGGTCGGCGACCGCGGCGTGAAGCTCTCGGGCGGCCAGCGCCAGCGCATCGCCATCGCGCGGGCCATCCTGAAGAATTCGCCGATCCTGCTGCTCGACGAGGCGACCTCTGCGCTCGACGCGGAATCGGAGCAGGCGATCCGTCAGGCGCTCGCGAACCTCATGAAGGGCCGCACCGTCATCGCCATCGCCCACCGCCTGTCGACGCTTCAGGACTTCGACCGGATCGTGGTGCTGGAAGGCGGCCGCATCATCCAGGACGGCTCGCCAGACAAGCTGACCCATCTCGACGGCTTCTTCCGCGAGCTGATGAAGAAGGAATCATTGTCGATGTCCCTGGCGGCGGCCTGATCGGGGCGCCCGGCGAGGCCCGGCCGTGCCCGATCTCGACACCGTCGTCCGGGAGATCTCCGACGAGATGGCCCTGCGCTCCGACCGGGGCGCGGTAGCCGATTACATCCCCGAACTCGCCCACGTGGACCCGAACCAGTTCGGCATCGCGGTGATCGATGCCGACGGGGCCGTCACCGTCGGCGGCGATAGCGAGACGCCGTTCTCGATCCAGAGCGTGTCGAAGGTGTTCACGCTGACCTTGGCGCTCGGCATGGTCGGCGACCGGCTGTGGAAGCGGGTCGGGCGCGAGCCCTCCGGCAACCCGTTCAACTCGATCGTCCAGTTGGAGCGGGAGCGCGGGGTGCCGCGCAACCCGTTCATCAATGCCGGCGCCATCGCGGTGACCGACGTGATCCTCTCGGGTCATGCGCCCCGGGAGGCGTTGGGCGAGATCCTGCGTTTCATGCAGTTCCTGGCCCAGGACCCCACCATCACCATCGACGAGCAGGTGGCGGCCTCCGAGAAGCGCACCGGCTTCCGCAACACCGCGCTCGCCAACTACATGAAGTCGTTCGGCGTCATCGAGAACCCGGTGGACTACACGCTCGGCGTCTACTTCCATCACTGCGCCATCGCGATGACCTGCCGGCAGCTCGCCATGGCGGGCCGGTTTCTGGCACATAACGGCCGCAACCCGTCGACCGGGCACAACGTCGTCTCGGCCGAGCGGGCGCGCCGCATCAACGCGATCATGCTGACCTGCGGTCACTACGACGGCTCGGGCGAGTTCGCCTACCGGGTCGGCCTGCCGGGCAAGAGCGGCGTCGGCGGCAGCATCCTGGCGGTGGCCCCCGGCAAGGCCTCGATCGCGGTCTGGTCACCCGGCCTCGACGCGGCGGGCAACTCCCATCTCGGCCGCGTCGCCCTGGAGCGCCTGACCCAGCGCATGGGCTGGTCGGTGTTCGGGGCGTGACCGACACCTTGCGCGGAGGCGCCTTCCGCGGCACTGCGCCAGCGTGGTGCTGCGGCGCCTGAGGCAGGACCAGGCACATGACGACGAGTACGGCGGCGCGGACGTCGGGTAGTGATCTTGACCCCGGCGCCATCCTGGCCCGCCTCGACCGGCTGCCGCCGACGCGCACGATCTGGCGTTTCGTCGCTCTCCTCGGCCTCGGCTTCTTCTTCGAGCTCTACGACCTGCTGTTCACCGGCTACGTCGCCCCGGGGCTCGTGAAGGCCGGGATCCTCACGCCGACCACGCCCGGGCTGTTCGGCGCGAGCGGCGTGGCGAGCTTCGTGGCGGCCCTGTTCACCGGGCTGTTCATCGGAACCCTGGTCTGCGGCTGGCTGGCCGACCGGTTCGGGCGCCGGGCGATCTTCACGTGGTCGCTGCTGTCCTACACCGCCGCCAACGTCGTGATGGCCTGCCAGACCGACGCGTTCGGGCTCAATCTCTGGCGGCTGATCGCCGGTATCGGCCTCGGCCTGGAGATGGTGACCATCGGCAGCTACCTCTCGGAGCTGGTTCCGAAGGCGATCCGCGGCCGCGCCTTCGCCCTGTGCCAGGGCATCGGCTTCACCGCCGTGCCGGTGGTGGCCTTCCTGTCCTATCTGCTGATCCCGACGGCGCCGCTGGGGATCGACGGCTGGCGCTGGGTCGTGCTGATCGGCGCCACCGCGGCGATCGGGGTCTGGTGGCTGCGCGCCGGCCTGCCGGAGAGCCCGCGCTGGCTGGTCGAGCGTGGGCGGCTCGCGGAGGCCGACGCGGTCCTGCGGCGCCTCGAAGGCCAGGTCGCCGCCGAGTACGGCCGCCCCCTGCCGTTGCCCGCAGCGCCGGAGCCGGTGCAGCGGCGCGGCGCCTTCGGCGACCTGTGGGTGCCGCCGTACCGCCGCCGGGCATTCATGATGGCCGGCTTCAACGTGTTCCAGACGGTGGGCTTCTACGGCTTCGCCAACTGGGTGCCGACGCTGCTGGTGGCGCAGGGCATCACCATCACGTCGAGCCTCGCCTACACGGCGCTGATCGCGCTGGCCGCCCCGGTCGGGCCTCTGATCGGCCTGGCCATCGCCGACCGGTTCGAGCGCAAGCACGTCATCGTGGCCGCAGCCCTCGTCTACATCGCCTGCGGGCTGACCTTCGCGCAGACCCGCGACGTGTCGGCAATCATCGCGCTCGGGATCGGCCTGACGCTGGCCTCCAACGTGATGTCGTACAGCTTCCACGCCTACCAGGCCGAGCTGTTCCCCACCGGCATCCGCGCCCGGGCGGTGGGGTTCGTCTATTCGTGGAGCCGCTTCTCGGCGATTTTCACGGGGTTCGTCATCGCCTTCGTGCTGCGCGAGGCCGGCACCCCGGGGGTGTTCCTGTTCATCTCCGCGGCGATGCTGGCGGCGGGGTCGCTGGTCGGGCTGCTGGGACCCCGCACCCGCGACGTGGCATTGGAGAAGATCGCGGGGTGAGGGCGCATGCCTGCGAGGGCCATGCGTGCTCGCCTGACGGTATGATCGAACAGGCAAAGCCTCGGATGACGGTCCGCATCGACGCTGCGACCACGTCCGAACCGGATACCCTGGTTTGAGGGCCGGCGATCGACCTTGATGCCGTCGAGGTGTCCCACCCCGTCATCGTGGTCGAGGGGCTCTCACCGGGGATCAAGTCGGTGGATACCGAGGCAAAGCGCGTCGGCTATTTTTAAATCGCCAGCGTCGCGCACGACCTGATCATCGATCCGGTCAAGCGTCTGATCGCTCACCACAGACGCGCCTTGGAACGCCCGATCGAAGCCCGCATCGGAAGCCGAGGGCCCCTCGCTCCGACCCCGCCCGGCCTGAGCCTGTCGGTGGCCGAGCTGTTCGCCGATCTCCCGCCCCCGCAGCGCCCGCGGCTTGATCCGATCCGAGGCGGATGTCACAGCGGCGCAAACGCGAATCAGGACACCCGGATGACCACACCCCTCGATCTCCTCGTGCTCGGCAACGCCATCGTCGACGTGATCGCCCGCACGGACGACGCCTTCCTGGACGCCCAGGGGGTGACCAAGGGCGCGATGCAGCTGATCGACGAGGAGCGGGCGGAGACGTTGTTCGCTGCGATGGGCCCGGCCACGATCGTCTCGGGCGGCTCGGGGGCGAACACCGCGGTGGGCGCGGCCCTGCTCGGCGCCAAGACCGGCTTCGTCGGCAAGGTCCGGAACGATGAGCTCGGCGGCCTGTTCGGCCACGACCTCAAGGCCACGGGCGTCGGCTTCACGGTGCCGCCCGCGACCGAGGGGCCGGCCACGGCCCGCTGCTTCGTGCTGGTGACGCCCGACGGCGAGCGCACGATGAGCACCTATCTCGGCGCCTGCCAGGGGCTGAAGCCCGAGGACGTGGACCGGGCGCTCGTCGCCTCGGCCCGGGTGGTCTATCTCGAAGGCTATCTGTGGGACCCGCCCGCCGCCAAGGATGCGTTCCGCAAGGCAGTCGAGATCGCCCACCAGGCCGGCAACGCGGTGGCGCTGACGCTGTCGGACGCGTTCTGCGTCGGCCGCTACCGGGATGAATTCCTGGGCCTCGTGCGCGACGGCAGCATCGACATCCTGTTCGCCAATATCGGCGAGCTTCAGAGCCTCTACCAGACCGACGATCCCGAGGCCGCCGTGGCCGCCCTGCGCGACGAGCGCAACGCCCGCAGCAGGCACCTGCTCGGCCTGGTCACCCGCTCGTCGGACGGCGCCCTGGTGGTGCAGGGCGGGGAGGTCCGGTCCGTCGAGGCGAGCCCGGTCCGCGAGGTGCTGGACACGACCGGGGCCGGTGACCTGTTCGCGGCCGGGTTCCTGGCCGGGCACGCCCGCGGCCTCGACAACGTCGCCAGCGCCCGCCTCGGCACTTTGGCGGCCGCCGAGGTGATCCAGCACATCGGTGCGCGCCCCCAGGCCGATCTGGTCGGCCTCGCCAAGGCGCGCGGCCTGCTCTGATCCGGCGCTTCAGGCGGCCCGCACCGTCGCGAGGAAGCGCGTCACCTCGCTCCGCAGATGCTCGAACCGGAGCGACAGCTCGGACGCCGAGCTGAGCACTTGGTCGGCCGCTGTCCCCGTCTGATTGGCGGCGTCCGCGACGCCGGAGATGCTGCTCGTCACCTCGCCGGCGCTCGACGCCGCCTCGGTGACGTTGCGGGCGATCTCCCGGGTCGCGGCCCCCTGCTCCTCGACGGCGGCCGCGATCAGGGTCGCGACGGCGCTGATCTCCTGGATCCGCCCGCCGATGCGGCCGATGGCCGAGACCGCGTGGTCGGTCGAGGCCTGGATCCGCCCGATATGGCCGCCGATCTCGTCCGTGGCCCGGGCGGTCTGGCTCGCCAGCTCCTTCACCTCGGCAGCGACCACGGCGAAGCCGCGCCCGGCCTCGCCGGCGCGAGCCGCCTCGATGGTCGCGTTGAGCGCCAGCAGGTTGGTCTGTCCGGCGATGCTGGTAATCATCGTGACCACGTCGCCGATCCGGGCGGCGGCACCGCTCAGCTCTTGCACCAGATGAGCCGTTGATGCGGCGTCCTCGACGGCGGCTTGGGTCAAAGCCGCGGCGCTGGAGACCTGACGGCCGATCTCCTGGACGGAGCTTTCGAGTTCCTCCGCCGCCGAGGCCGCGGTGTTGACGCTGGCAGCAGCCAGTTCGGCCGCGCTCGCCACCCGCAGGGATTGGCTGGCGGTGCCGGAGGCCGTGCTGGTCATGGTGGCGGCGGTGGCCTGCAGCGCCGCGGACGCCCCCGAAACCGTCCCGATGATGCCGCCGACGGACCCCTCGAAGGCGTCGGCGATGTGGCGCATGCCCGTCTTGCGCTGCTCCTCGGCGTCCGCCCGGGCGCGCGCGGTTTCCGCCTCCAGCGCCTGAGCATGGATCAGGCCGTCCTTGAACACCTGCACGGACGCGGCCATGGCGCCGATCTCGTCGCGCCGCGCGGCGTGGGGCACGGCGACGGTCAGATCCTGCGCCGCCAGCCGCGCCATGATCCCGGTCATGGCCCGGATCGGACGGGCGACGCCGTGCAGGATCAACCAGAGAGCTCCGGCCGTGGCGACCAGGCCCGCGATCAGCAGGGCGGCCGTGACGGTCCAGGCGGTCGCGTAGGCGTCCTCGGCCCGCCGCGTCGCGGCCTGCGTGCCGGTGGCGTTGACCTTGGCGAGGTCCGCCAGCGCCCCGAAGGCGTTCACCAGGGGCGTGCGGGCCGGCGCGATGGCGTCGCGGCCTGCATTGCGGTCACCGCGCCGGAGAGCCGCCACAATCGGTTCCCGGGCGGCGAGATAGGCCTGCCAACGCGCCTCGAACGCATTCCACAGGGCGGTCTCGTCGGCGGATCCGATATGAAAGCGGTACTGCCTGAACTTCTCCGGGATGGCCGCGTCCATCTCGGAGAATTCGGTGTCGAGGTCGCGGTTTTCGGCGCTTTCCTCGGCGATCACCCTGCGGATCGTGGTGGTGTGATACCGGAGTGCCAGGAACTGAAGCTCGTCCAGCTCGCGATTCTTCACGTTCCAGACGTCCCGCATCTCCCTGGCCGAGTCGTGAACCGCCTTGATGCTCACGATGTTCGATAGGGAATTGGCGATCAGAAGGATGAATCCGACGAACGACGCCAAGAACAACCGAACAGTGATGCTGCGCCCCAAGTTCATCTCGCTGCCTCTCCAAGCCAATGGCTCGAACCTTAGCGCAGGAGCGTGACAACAAGGTTTTAGCGTTCGCTGCGTCGTCCAACCCACGAGCCGCCATGAGCGGGGATACGGGACGAAAATCTTGGCGGCGCTCGCCTTATAGCCTGGGTCGTCTTGCCGATCCCAATTTCAAGGCGAGGATCCAACGGATCAGGGTTGCAGCAGCACCTTTCCCATCGCAGCCCGGCGGGTCAGCAGCCCGAAGGCCTCCGGAAACTCGGCCAGCGGGTAGGTACCGTGAACCTGCGCGGTAAGCTTGCCCTCGGCGACCCAGGCCAGCAGCCGGCGCTGGTCGGCCCGGTGCGCCTCCGGCTCGCGGTCGAGGAAGGCGCCCCAGTGCACGCCCTGCACGTCGAGTTCCTTCAGGAGCATCAGGTTGAGCGGCAGCCGCGGGATGCCGCCGGCGGCAAAGCCGATGACGAGGTAGCGCCCACGCCAGGCCAGGGCGCGCAGGGCCGGCTCGGCGTAGTCGCCGCCGACCGCGTCGTAGACCACGTCGACCCCGCCGCCGCTGATCCGGCGCAACGCGTCCTTCAGGGTCGCGGGATCGTAGACCAGCGTCGCCTCGGCGCCGTGGGCGCGGGCGACCGCGAGTTTTTCCTCCGAGGAGGCGCAGGCGATCACCCGGGCGCCCATCAGCCGGCCGAGTTCCACCGCGGCGAGGCCGACGCCCCCGGAGGCGCCGAGCACGGCGAGCCACTCGCCCGGCTGGATGCGCGCCCGGTTGGCCAGCGCGTGCAGCGAGGTGCCGTACGTGATGGTGAGCCCGGCCGCCTGCGCGTCCGGCACGGCCTCCGGCACCGGCGTGAGCTTGCCGGCATCGACGGCGATCAGCTCCGCGCAGCAGCCGTATCCAGCATGGACGATGACCCGGTCGCCGACGGAAACGCCTATGGCGCCCTCTCCCAGCGCCTCGACCACCCCGACGCCCTCGCCCCCCGGCGAGAACGGCAGCGGCGGCTTCACCTGGTAGCGGCCGGCGACGATCAACGTGTCGAAGAAGTTGAGGGCGGCGAGCCGGATCCGCACCAGGGCCTGCCCGGGGCCCGGCACCGGATCGGGGCGATCCACGATCTCCAGCTGCTCCGGCCCGTCGAGCCTCGTGCACAGCAGCGCCCGCATCCTGTCCTCCCGGTTGGTGTCTTTCGCTCTGTGAAGGCCCGGACCGGCGGCGGGGTCAAGCCGTCCCGATCATCTCGCGGATGCGGGCGCCCAGAACCTCGACTCCGAACGGCTTGGTGATCACCTGCATGCCGGGGGCGAGCGGGCCGTTGCCCAGCACGGCGTGCTCCGCGTAGCCGGTGATGAACAGCACCTTGAGGCCCGGACGCGTGACTCGGCCGGCCTCGGCCATCTGCCGCCCGTTCAGGCCGCCCGGCAGCCCGACATCGCTGACCAGAAGGTCGATGCGCACGTCGGATTGCAGCACCTTGAGGCCGGCGACGCTGTCGGCCGCTTCGATCGCCGTGTAGCCGAGATCCTCCAGCACCTCGGTCACCAGCATGCGTACGGTCGGCTCGTCGTCGACCACCAGCACGGTCTCCCCCGGCGCCGCCCGGGCCGGCGCGCCGAATGCGGCGTGCGGGTCCTCCTCGGCCACGGCGCCCCGGTGGCGGGGCAGGTAGAGGCAGACATCGGTGCCGCGGCCGAGTTCGGAGGCGATCCGCACCTGGCCGCCCGATTGCTGGGCGAAGCCGTAGATCATCGACAGGCCGAGGCCGGTGCCCTGCCCGATCGGCTTGGTGGTGAAGAACGGCTCGAACACCTTGCCGACGATCTCGGGCGCCATGCCGATGCCGGTATCGGCGACGCGCAGCAGCAGGTACTGGCCCGGCGGCAGGTCGTGGCACCGGGCGGCGCGGGCGTCGAGCCGGGTGTTGGCGGTCTCGATGGTGATGCGGCCGCCCTCGGGCATCGCGTCCCGGGCGTTGATGCACAGGTTGAGCAGGGCGTTCTCGAGCTGCGGCGGGTCCACCAGGGCCGGCCACAGGTCCGGGTCGGCCGTCACCGCCACGGTCACGGCGGGGCCGACCGTGCGGCGGATCATTTCCTCCAGGCCGGCCACCAGACGGTTCACGTCGGTGGGCTTCGGGTCGAGGGTCTGCCGGCGCGAGAAGGCGAGGAGGCGGTGCGTCAGGGCGGCGGCGCGCTTGGACGCGCCCTGGGCGGCGCTGATGTAGCGGTCCACATCCATGAGGCGCCCTTGGGCCAGCCGGGTCTGGATCAGCTCCAGCGAGCCGGAGATGCCGGCGAGCAGGTTGTTGAAGTCGTGGGCCAGACCGCCGGTGAGCTGGCCGACCGCCTCCATCTTCTGCGATTGCCGCAGGGCCTCCTCGGCGGCAGCCAGCGCGTCGGCCCGCTCGCGCTCAGCGGTGAAGTCGCGCCCGACCGCGTTGATCACCCCGTCGCCAGGCCGGGCCGCCCAGGTGATCCAGCGGTAGCTGCCGTCCCGGTGGCGGTAGCGGTTGTCGAAGCGGGCCTGGCTGCGCCCCGCGGCCAGTTGCTCCCCGCCCGCGGCGGTGCGGCCCAGGTCGTCCGGGTGGACGAAGCCGATCAGGTTGGTGCCGACGAGTTCGTCGGCCCGCCAGCCCAGCACCTCCGTCCAGGCCGGGTTCACCGCGGTGATCGTCCCGTCGAACAGGCACCGCAGCATCATGTCGGAGGAGAGGGTCCACAGGGCGTTGCGGTCGGCGGTGCGCTCCTCGACCTGCAGGGCCAGGGAGGCATTGAGGTCGCGCAGCTCTGCGAGCGCCGTCTCCAGCCGGCCCCGGCTCTCCGTGAGGGCGAGGTCGGCCAACACCCGGCCGGTGGTCTCGTTGGTGAGGATGAACAGGCCCGCGACCGCGCCGTCCGCGTCGAGCACCCGCGAATACGAGAAGGTCCACCAGGTGTCCTGCGCGCCTCGGTCGGTGTCGAGCCGCCACGGCAGGTCGATGAACCGCTCGGGCCGGCCCTCCATGGCCGCATCGATGATCGGCTTGGCCTGCGCCCAGCCATCGGCCCAGACCTCCTCGAACCGCGCGCCCATCGCCCAGGGCAGCCGCGGCCCGAGCAAGGGGACATACGTGTCGTTGAAGAAGAAATGCAGATCTGGCCCCCAGGCCAGGATCATCGATTCCGGCGAGTTGAGCACCAGCGACAGGGCCGCCCGGAGCTCCGCCGGCCACGTCGTGGGCGGGCCGAGGGGGTGGCCGGACCAGTCCCGCGCACGAATCATCCGCGCGGCCTCGCCGCCGCCGGAGAGGAAGGCCAGGGGGTCGGTCACGGGATGATGGTCATCTGCATCATGGGTGTTGCCGCGTATGACCGTCTTCGACCGTGCTTCCAAGGCGTCTGGACTTGCATTGAAGATCGCCCGTCATGACCCACGTGCAGCGCTTCCGTCTGACCGAAGATAATGCTGCGGCCCACGCAGCCGCGGACCAGTTGTTCGCGGTGGTCCGGCGCGCACTCGAGATCGTCCTGCCTCTCGAGACGGAGATCCTGCACGTCGGCGCCACTGCCATACCGGGCTGCTTGACCAAAGGAGATCTCGATATCGTGGTGCGTGTCGAGCGGCAGGCCTTCGCCATCGCTGAACATTGCCTCGCGGCACGCTTCACACGCAACGGCGGGTCGGTCCGCACCGATGACTTCGCGGCGTTCCAGGATGACGGCCGGACGCCGCACCTTGGGATCCAACTCACACTCAAAGGCGGCCCCTTCGATGTATTCCACCGTTTCGCTGCGGCCCCGCGCGCCGATCCCGAACTGGTAGCCCGCTACAATACTCTGAAGCGCGCCCACCACGATCACCCGATGACGGTCTATCGCGCCGCCAAAGACGCGTTCATTGGCGACGTCCTGCAATCCTGCCCGCCGTCTTCGTCGCGCGACGACGGTTAGAGCGCTCCCCGCCGAATTGGATACCGGTTCGGTGAAAGCGAGGGCGCCGAATCGAGGACCGAGAGCCGGCCCCGGGGACGGCGCAGGCCAGACGACCTCAATGCGCCTCCTGCCAGTTCCCCGCCGCGTTGGCCTCCACCACCAGCGGCACCCGCAGCGTCAGGGCCGGCGCCGGCGCCTCCTCCATCACGCCGCGGATGATCGGGATCGCGCGCTCGACCTCGTCCTCGGCCGCCTCGAAGACCAGCTCGTCGTGGACCTGCAGCAGCATGCTGACCTTGAGCTTCTGCGCGGCGAGGGCCGTCTCCATCCGGGTCATGGCGCGCCGGATGATGTCGGCGGCCGAGCCCTGGATCGGGGCGTTGATCGCCTGGCGCTCGACGCTGGCGCGCTCGGACGGGTTGTTGGAGCGAATCTGCGGGTAGTGGCAGACCCGGCCGAACAGCGTCGTGACGTAGCCCTTGTCCCGGCAGATCTTCTTCGTGCTGTCGATGTAGTCTCGGATACCCGGGAACTGCTCAAAATACTGTTTGATGAACGCCGACGCCTCCTCCCGGCCGATGCCGAGGCGATCCGCCAGCCCGAAGGCCGAGATGCCGTAGATGATGCCGAAGTTGATGGTCTTGGCCCGGCGCCGCAGGTCGGGGGTCATGTCCTTGAGCGACACGCCGAACATCGCCGAGGCGGTCGCCGCGTGGATGTCGATGCCGTCCGCGAACGCTTTGCGTAGCTCCGGGATGTCGGCCATGTGGGCCAGGAGCCGCAGCTCGATCTGCGAGTAATCCGCCGAGATCAGCCGGTTGCCAGGCGCCGCCACGAAGGCCCGGCGGATGCGCCGGCCCTCCTCGGTGCGGATCGGGATGTTCTGCAGGTTCGGCTCGGACGAGGACAGGCGGCCCGTGGTGGTGGCGGCCAGCGAGAACGAGGTATGGACCCGCGCCGTCTCCCGGTCGGCATGGGTCTGGAGCGAATCCGTGTAGGTGGATTTCAGCTTCGACAGCTGGCGCCACTCCAGGATCTTTTTCGGAAGCTCGTGCCCGGCCTGGGCCAGTTCTTCGAGCAGGGTCGCGGGTGTCGCCCACTGGCCGGAGGGCGTCTTCTTCGCCCCCGGCAGGCCCATCTTGCCAAACAGGATGTCGCCGATCTGCTTGGGCGAGCCGACGGAAAACTTTTCGCCGGCATCCTCCTGGATCTCCTCCTCCAGGCGGACCAGGATCTGCGAGAAGTCGCCGGACAGCCGGCTCAGCATCTCGCGGTCGACCCGGATGCCGCGCTGCTCCATGCGGGCGATCACCGGCAGGAGCGGCCGTTCCAGGGTCTCGTAGACCGCCACCCGCCGCTCGGCGACGAGGCGCGGCTTCATCATCCGCCACAGGCGGAGCGTGACGTCGGCATCCTCGGCCGCGTAGGCGGTGGCCTTGTCGATCGCCACCCGGTCGAAGCTGACCTTGTTCCGCCCCGTGCCGGCCACGTCGGAGAACGTGATCGGCTGGTGGCCGAGATGGCGGCGGGCCAACTCGTCCATGCCGTGCCCGCCCTTGCCGGCGTCGAGCACGTAGGAGATCAGCATCGTATCGTCGAACGGCGCGATCTCGATGCCGTAGCGGGCCAGCACGACCCAATCGTATTTGAGGTTCTGACCGACCTTCAGCACCCCGGGATTCTCGAGGAGCGGCTTCAGCCGGGCGATGGCCGCGTCGAGGGGGATCTGGCCGGGCACCGGCTCGGCCACGTCGGAGGCCGCCGCGCCCTCGCCGAACAGGTCGGTGGAATCGGCCTGCACCTTCGCGGCCTGGATATGGGCCAGTGGGATGTAGCAGGCCCGCCCGGTGGCGGTGGCCAGGGAGACGCCGACGAGCCCGGCCTTGTGCGCGTCGAGCGCGTCGGTCTCAGTATCGACCGCGACCACCCCGGCCTCCTCGGCCTCGGCGATCCAGGCATCGAGCTGCTCCAGGGACGCGACGGTCTCGTAGGCGGCGGTGTCGAACGGCGCTACGGCCTCCGCGGCGCGGGCGGCAACGACGTTGCCCGGCGTCGCCTCGATCGGCGCCCGGGGCTTGGCCGGCGCGTCCGGCAGGTCGAGATCCGCGAACGGGTCCACCTCGCCGCCCCCGGGTGGGGCGGCGCCCGGCGGCCGCTCGGCACCGGCCGCCGCGGTTTCGGGATCGGGCGGCACGGAATCGCCGAAGAACGGCACCGCGTCGCCGCCGCCGCTGGCGTTGCCGTAGCCGTGGGGCCTCGCCCCGGGCAGCAGCGCCGGATCGGGCTTTACCGCCTCGGGGTCGACATGCAGCATCTGGGCGATGCGGCGGGTCAGGGTGTTGAACTCCATCGCCTTGAGGAAGCCGACCAGCTTCTCGGGATCGGGCTTGGGCACCGTGAGGTCGTCCAGCGGCACCGGGACGGCGACGTCCTCCATCAGCGCCACCAGCTTGCGCGACAGCTTGGCCTGCTCGACGTTGGCCAGCAGGGTCTCGCGGCGCTTGGGCTGCTTGATCTCGCCGGCCCGCTCCAGCAGCGCCTCGAGGCTGCCGAACTCCTTGATCAGCGCCGCCGCGGTCTTCAGGCCGATGCCGGGCACGCCGGGGACGTTGTCGGAGGTGTCGCCGATCAGCGCCAGCGCGTCGCCGATCTGGTTGGGCTGCAGCCCCTCCCACTTGGCGATGATCGCCTCGACGTCGAGGTTGCGCTCGGGCCGATAGCCGGCCTTGCCCTTCGAGCCCGATTCGAAGTCGTAGAACCGGACCAGCGGCCCGACGAGCTGCATCAAGTCCTTGTCGGACGAGACGATGATGACGCCCGCGCCCCGGGCCTCCGCCTGCCGCGTATAGGTGGCGATCAGGTCGTCCGCCTCGTAGCGCACCAGCTCCACCGCGTGCAGGCCGAAGGCCCGCACCGCGTCACGCATCAGCGGCATCTGGCGCTTGAGGTCGTCCGGCGCGTCCGGGCGATGGCCCTTGTAGTCCGGGAACATCTCCTTGCGGAACGAGCCCTCGGACTTGTCGAAGATGATGCCGAGATGGGTCGGCATGATGCCGGCGGCGCCCTCCTGCAGGAACTGGGCGATCTTCGTGCAGAACAGCCGCACGGCGCCGGTGGGCAGCCCGTCCGAGGGACGCGAATTGTACTTCTGGTCCTGGTTGATCGACTGGAAATAGGCCCGGAAGATGAACGACGAGCCGTCGACCAGGATCACCTGATCGCCCGGGCCGACTTTCTTGGGACTTGCGGCGGCGGTCTCGACGGTCATGGGCGCTCGACTGTCATGGGCGAAGGCGTCTGGGGCGAAGGCGTCTCGGGGCGATCAGGGCGCGTGCGACCCAGCTCGGCACGGCAGGCCGCCATCGGAAAGGGTCATTCGTCGTGGACGGTGAGCCAGACGATGTCCAGAGTCAGGCTGTCGTAGCCGTGGTGATCGACGCTGCCAGCTCCCGCGATCAGTCGCCACGGCACCTCGGGATACCGGGCCCTCGCGGCAGCGCTCAGGCGTCGGCTCCCTCCAGTCACCCCGTCCAAACGCGAGTGCCGGGGATCAGCCGCGATGGCCGATCACGCCGCGAGTTCGCGGCCGATCTCCTCCACCCGGCGCAGGTCGTCCACGAACGCCGCGTAGGCGTCCGCTTTGGCCTCGTCGGGCAGGCGCAGCAGGTAAGACGGGTGGACCGTGATGAAGCCCTGAAAGCGGTTGTCGAAGCGGTCGAACCGGAACGGGCCGCGCGCCCGGGTGATCGGCACCGCCTTCCCGGTGAGCGCCAGCACCGCGGTGGCGCCGAGCGCGACCACGAGCTTCGGGGCCACGAAGTCGAGTTCCCGGTCGAGCCACCAGCGGTAGTGGCTGACCTCGCCGGCCGTGGGCTTCTGGTGGATCCGGCGCTTGCCGCGCTCCTCGAACTTGAAGTGCTTGACCGCGTTCGTGAGGTAGCTCGCCCCCCGGTCGATCCCGGCCTCCGCCATGGCCCGCGAGAGCAGTTGCCCGGCGGGACCGACGAAGGGGCGGCCCTGCCGGTCTTCCTGGTCGCCCGGCTGCTCGCCCACGAAGGCGATCGCCGCGCCGACCGGCCCCTCGCCGAGAACCGCCTGCGTGGCGCCCGGGACCAGCGGCTCGGTGCGCTTGATGATCGCGTTCAGTTCGTCGAGCGTCTTCGGGTCCTGGTCGGCCATGGCGGCGACGGCGCGGGCGGGTTCGCGGCGTGTGGGCAAGGTCGGCTCCCTCTCGATCATGGCTTCGGTCCGGCCCGCCGCCGCCCGGACGAGGGCGGGGATCGCGGCGGTCTCGGGCATGTTGCGCCAATACTTCTTGGGCATTTCCGCCCGCATGGCCTTCAGGTTGGTGCGCGCCGGGTTGAACGTGCTCTCGTAATAAGTCTGCCAGCCGGCCTCGAAGCCGTCGCCCTCGGGGAGCGCGGCCCGGTCCCCGGGCGGCCCGTAGGTCAGGGTGTCGGTATCCCAATGCGCCGACCCGTCCGGCGTTAGGATCGACCAGCGCATGCCGCGGAAACGCGCGACGAAGAACGGCGCGGCCGCCTCCAGGATGTGGTGATCGGGCTCGAACCACGCCACGAAATGCTCCCCGCCCGAATCCTCGGCGCGGCGGAAGCGCAGGAACGCGTGCATCTTGTGCAGGTCGCGCCCGATCGCCTTCGCCATCCGGTGGAGGCGGTGGACCAGGGGGTCGCTACCGACCTCCATCAGGTGTCGCTCGCCCTGGCAGACCCGCCAGATCAGGGCGTAGAGCAGCCCGTAGCGCTCCGGATCGCGGTGCGGGATCACCTGGGGGATCAGGCCGGCGACGGCTTTCGGCAGGGCGAGCGGACCGGCCGGAGCCTGGGTCGTCTCGGCGCCGAACAGGCCGGGGGAATCCGTCACCGACCACGTCACCGCCTCAGGCGGGAATCCTTGCGCGACGAGCCTGCGGGCGGCATCGCGGAAACCTGTGAGATCGGCGCCCGGGCGCAGGAGGATGCTCTGCGGTGAATGCGCATCCCCTCCTCCCGCAGGAGGAGAAGAGTCGGACGCACCTCCGGCCTTCATCAGAACAAGCTCAGCTGCCGGGCCGGTTCGACCAGCCGTTCGCGCAGGTCGGCTCGGTCGGTGAGCCCGACCGGGCGGTGGTCGGCCGCGATCAGGAACGGCCGGGCGCGCTTCAGCCCCGATGTCAGGCGGGCGACGTCGTCGAGGCGCAGGGTCGCGTGGCGGCGCGCCGTCACGATCTTGTCCACGGCCTTCGCGCCGAGACCGGGAACGCGCAGCAGCCACTCCCGGTCGGCCTTGTTCACGTCCACGGGGAATTTCTCGCGGTGCTTGAGTGCCCAGGCCAGCTTGGGGTCGATGTCGAGGGCGAGCATGCCGCCCTCTGAGGCGTCGGCGACCTCGTCGGGGGTGAACTCGTAGTACCGCAGCAGCCAGTCGGCCTGGTACAGCCGGTGCTCGCGCTGGAGGGGCGGCGGCTTCGGCGGCAGGATCGCCGACCCGTCCGGGATCGGGCTGAACGCCGAGTAGTAGACCCGCTTCAGCCCGACGCTGCCGTAGAGATGCGCGCTCTTGCGGATCAGGGCCTCGTCGGTGGTGGCGTCCGCCCCGACGATCACTTGGGTCGAGTGCCCGGCCGGGGAGAAGCGCCGCTTCTCGGCCTTGGCCTCGACGATGCGCTCGCCGATCTGCGCCATCGCGTTCTGGATCGCGGCGCCGTCCTTCTCGGGAGCCAACCGCTGCAGGCTCGCTTCGGTCGGCAATTCCACGTTGATGGAGAGCCGGTCGGCGTAGAGGCCCGCCTCCTCGATCAGCCAGGGGCTCGCCTCAGGGATCGACTTGAGGTGGATGTAGCCGGCAAAGCCATGGTCGCGCCGGAGCGACTTCGCCACCCGGGTCAGCAGCTCCATCGTGTGGTCGGGCGACTTGATGATGCCCGAGGACAGGAACAGGCCCTCGATGTAGTTGCGCCGATAGAAGTTCAGGGTGAGGTTCACGACCTCCTCCACGGTGAACTTCGCCCGCCGGACGTTCGAGGAGCGCCGGTTGATGCAATACGCGCAGTCGAACAGGCACCAGTTGGTCAGCAGGATCTTCAGCAGCGAAACGCAACGCCCGTCCGGCGTGTAGGCGTGGCAGATGCCGGCCCCGGTGGTGGAGCCGAGCCCGTCCTTGCCGGCCGCGCGCTTGGGCGCCGCCGAAGAGGCGCACGACGCATCGTACTTCGCAGCATCTGCCAGGATGCGCAGTTTCTTGGCCAGCGTTTCGTCCATCGAACAGACAATGAACCACATGCCCCAAGAGGCAAGGCCGACCCGTCGCCGGCCCCCGTCCGCGATGCCGCACCCGACGGATGACCGAGGTGCGGCCCCTCAATCAGGCTCGTCCGGGTCGGCATCCACCACCCGGCGGGCAAGATCGTAGGAAAAACCCGCCCGGGCCAGGGCGCCGAGGTCGCGGTCGCGGTAGAGCGCCCTGGTGTCGGGCCGACGATGCACTCCGAGGCGCCGCCGCTTGGCGTAGGCGTGCGCCGCCCGAATCTCGATATCGGCGGCTTCCGCATAGGGGATCGCCTCGCGCTCGGCCTGCATCGCTGCCTCGACCACGTCGCGGGGCACCCCCTTGGCGGCGAGCTTCGCCGCCGCGCCCCGGCTGGACGTGCCGCGCCGGCGCAGGGTGGCGAGCCGGGCGTCGGCGAAGCGGACGTCGTCGACAAGGCCGGCGGAGACCGCCCGCGCCACGGTGGCGTCGACCATCTCGGCGAAGGGGGCCGGATCCTCGCCGCGCAGCCGCGCACGCTTGTCGACCCGCCGCGCCAGGGTCCGGCGCAGCATCTCGGTCGAGGCGCTGTAGCGTTCGAGGTAGTAGAGCGCGACCCGCTGCAGCCAGGCGGCGCTGACCGGTCCGGGCGGCCGGCGCTCCGCGTTGCGGTCTTTTCCCGCAGGGCGTCCGCGTGGCCCGGTCTCTGCAACGTTTGGTGGTTTCACCGGTTCTTCACGATCTCGACAGGTTTGCGTTCCATGACTTGGGGATGGAACGCGCGCAACGCGACAGGCTCGGCCATGGTCCGCAGCAAAGTCCTTCGCCCGATCTCACCCACGGCCCGTGGCGGCGACGCCTGCGCGCCGCGGCGACGATCCTGATGCGCCGCGAGTGGCTCCTGGTTCTGGTAGCCTTCGGGCTGGCCGCGGTCGCGGCCGGCATCGTCTATCTATCCCGGCCGACCACGCTGACGGTGGCGGTCGGCCCCCAGGACGGAGCCGAGGCCGCGCTGATCGAGGCCTACGCGAACGCCCTCGACCGGAGCCGCGAGGACGTGCGCCTCAAGGTCGTCCGCTTCTCGGACGTGCGCGACAGCGCCCTGGCGCTCCAGCGCAACCGGGCCGACCTCGCGGTGGTGCGGCCGGACGTGTTCCTGCCCGAGAACGGCCTGACGCTGGCGATCCTGCACGACGAAGCCCTGGTGATCGCCGCGCCGGAGGCCTCCGAGATCGAGGACGTGCCGGCGCTGGCGCGCAAGCGTCTCGGGATCGTCGTGCGCCACAGCGCCGACCTGCCGTTCCTCACCAACCTTCTCTCCTTCTACGACCTTCTGCCCGACAGCCCCGGTGCGGATGCGCCGGAGGCCGAGCCGGCGGCCGAGATCGCATCCGGCCACGTGCAGGTGGTGCCGCTGAAGCTCGGCGAGGTCGCGACGGCGCTGTCCGAGAAGCGCGTCGACGCGGTGGCGGTGATCGCCAGCCCCGCCTCGAAGATCGCGGGCGCGGTGGTGCGAGCCATTGAGCAGGGTTCCCCCGATCGGAAGATCGGGTTCGTGTCGATCCCGGACGGGGACGCGATCCTGCAGCGCTTCCCCGAATTGCAATCGCTGTCGATCCCGGCCGGAACCTTCGGCGGCCGTCCGAAGCGCCCGGACGAGGAGGTCCGCACCGTCGGCGCCTCCTACCGCCTGATGGCGCGGGGCTCGGTCAGCCGGGTCGCGATCGCCTCGGCGACGCAGCACCTGTTCGAGTGGCGCTCGCGGCTCGCCGCCGCGGCCCCGGCCGCCAAGCTGATGAAGGCGCCGGATTTCGACACCACGGTCGCGGCAACGTCGGCGCGCCTGCCGAACCATCCCGGCGCCGTCGACTATTTCGAGCGCGAGCAGCAGACCTTCCTGGA
The DNA here is from genome assembly GCF_008039945.1 of Methylobacterium sp. WL64. NCBI lineage: Bacteria > Pseudomonadati > Pseudomonadota > Alphaproteobacteria > Hyphomicrobiales > Methylobacteriaceae > Methylobacterium > Methylobacterium sp. WL64. The sequence goes on along the minus strand of NZ_VRVA01000070.1, from coordinate 8,751 downwards.
TCGCTACGAGGATTACATCTACCTGCTGGCCTTCTTCGGCGGCACGATCGGCTCCGGCATCGCCTGGATCGGGCAGCGGCTGGCCCGCAAGCGCCGGGAGCGGATCGACATCGTGCTCGACCGCCTGCTCGACATCATGCGCGAGGTTCGGGCCGCCACCAGCGCGGCCGAACTCGACACGATCGCGATCGAGACGGACGGGCTCGTGGCCGACGTCGTCTGCTACGCCCGGGAGCGCAGCATCGACGCCCGGACCGTGAGCGCGCTGATCCTGGCGGTGGACGGCGTCCACGCGGCGATCTCGGACGCGCGGCGGCGGGCCGACGATTCGGCGCCGGGAGCGACGGCCAAGCGGCGCACCGCGCGGCTGCTGGCCCTCAACCTGCCGGCCGCGGAATAACGGTGGCCGTCCGCGCCGGCGCCCGCGTCGACGCGGAATGGTATGCGGGTCGGGAGGGACCACTGTGTCCCGTGCATCACCGCCCGGCTGGCGGCGTAGGCATATCATGCTAACGGGGGGCATGTTCGATCCCGCCGCCGCCCTCGAAACGGTCCTTGCCAACCTCGACCGCGAAGCCCGCGAGCCGACCAAGCTGCGCGCCGCACTCGTGCCCGAGCTGCGCCGGGTCATCGAGGACGGCCACCGCGCCGCGGAGGCGCAGCTTCTGCAGGACCGCAACGGCCTTGGCTGCGCACAGGCCTTGTCGAACCTGACCGACGCCGTGGTGCAGACGATCCACGACGCGGTGGTGCGGCAGCTCTACCCCAACGACAACCCCTCGACCGGCGAGCAGCTCGCCGTGGTCGCCACCGGCGGCTACGGCCGGGGCACGATGGCGCCGGGCTCCGACATCGATCTGCTGTTCCTGCTGCCGTACAAGCAGACCGCGTGGTCGGAGAGCGTCGTCGAGGCGATGCTCTACGTCCTGTGGGACCTGAAGCTGAAGGTCGGCCACGCCACCCGCTCGGTGGAGGAATGCCTCCGCGAGGCGAAGGCCGACATGACGATCCGCACCGCGCTCCTCGAGGCGCGCTACCTGTTCGGCACCCGGATCCTGTTCGAGGAGCTGGTGACGCGCTTCGACGCCGAGCTGGTGATCGGCTCGGCCGCCGAGTTCGTTGACGCCAAGCTGCGCGAGCGCGACGCCCGGGTCTCGAAGGCGGGCACCTCGCGTTACCTGGTCGAGCCCAACGTCAAGGACGGCAAGGGCGGCCTGCGCGACCTGAACACGCTCTTCTGGATCGCCAAGTACACCTACCGGGTGCGCGACCAGATCGAGCTCGTCGGCGCCGGCCTGTTCACCCAGGAGGAATACGCGCTGTTCGAGCGCTGCGACGAGTTCCTGTGGCGGGTCCGCTGCCACATGCACTTCGTCACCAAGCGGGCGGAGGAGCGGCTGTCCTTCGGGCTGCAGCCGCGGATCGCCGAGCGCTTCGGCTACGAGGCGCGGGGCGGCCTGTCCGGGGTCGAGCGCTTCATGAAGGCGTATTTCCGCGTCGCCAAGGACGTGGGCGACCTCACCGCCATCGTCTGCGCCGAGCTGGAGGCGCGCCACGCCAAGCGCACGCCGGTGCTCGACCGCTGGATCGGCCGGTTCCGCGACCGCTTCCGCGCCACCGCGATCGAGGCCGAGGATTTCTGGATCGACCACGGCCGGGTGAACCTGCGCGCCGAGGACGCGTTCGAGCGCGACCCGGTCAACCTGATCCGCCTGTTCTGGCTGGCCGACCGCCACAACCTCGCGATCCACCCGGACGCCAAGCGCCTGGCGAACCGGTCGCGCCGGCTCATCACCCCGACCCTGCGGGCGGATCCGGAAGCCAACCGGCTGTTCATCGACATCCTGACCTCGCGCAACGCCCCTGAGGAGGCCTTGCGCGAGATGAACGAGGCCGGCGTGCTGGGTCGCTTCATCCCGGATTTCGGCCGCATCGTCGCGATGATGCAGTTCAACATGTACCACCACTTCACGGTGGACGAGCACCTGCTGCGCACCGTCGGCATCCTGGCTGCCATCGAGTCGGGCCGCGCCGAGGAGGCCTACCCACTGGTCTCGCGCCTGATCCACACGATCCACAACCGCACGGCGCTCTACGCCGCGATCCTGCTGCACGACATCGCCAAGGGCCGACCCGAGGACCACTCGATCGCCGGGGCGGCCATCGCCGCGCGGCTCTGCCCGCGCTTCGGGCTGACCGAGGCCGAGACCGAGACCGTGGCCTGGCTGGTCGAGCATCACCTGCTGATGTCGATGACCGCGCAGAGCCGCGACCTGTCGGACGGCAAGACGATCGAGCGATTCGCCTCGGTGGTGCAGAGCCTGGAGCGGCTGAAGCTCCTGACCATCCTGACGGTGGCCGACATCAGCGCGGTCGGCCCCGGGGTCTGGACCGCCTGGAAGGGCACCCTGGTCCGCACCCTCTACGACGAGACCGAGGTGTTCCTCTCGGGCGGCCATTCCGAGATCGCCCGCACCGACCGGGTGCGCCTCGTCCAGATGAGCCTGCGCGAACAGCTGCCCGGCTGGGCCTCGGATGAGTTCGACGCCTACGCGGCGCGCCACGGCCAAGCCTACTGGCTGAAGGTCGACAGCCCGCGCCAGATCAAGAACGCGGTCTTCCTCCGCGACGTGCTGAGCGAGGGCCGCACCAGCGCCACCGACGTGGCCCTCGATCCGGTGCGGGGCGTGACCGAGGTCACGATCTACTCGCCGGACCACCCGCGCCTGCTCGCGATCGTCACGGGGGCCTGCGCGGCGGCCGGCAGCAACATCGTCGATGCGCAGATCTTCACCACCACCGACGGCTTCGCCCTCGACACGATCTTCATCTCCCGGGCCTTCGAGCGCGACGAGGACGAGCTGCGCCGGAGCAGGCGCATCACGGCCGCGATCGAGCGCTCCCTGAAGGGCGAGATCCGCATCGCCGACCTCGTGGCCGACAAGCACCCGCCGACCAGCGCCCAGGCCAAGACCTTCCTGGTGCCGCCGGATGTCGGGATCGACAACGCCCTGTCGAGCCGCGAGACCGTGGTGGAGGTGACCGGCCTCGACCGGCCGGGCCTGCTCTACGAGCTGACCACGGCGTTCGGCCGGCTGTCGCTCAACATCACCTCGGCGCACGTGGCCACCTTCGGCGAGCGCGCGGTGGACGTCTTCTACGTCACCGACCTCACCGGCACGCGGGTGACGCAGCCCGACCGGCAAGCGGCGATCCGCAAGGCGATGCTCGAGGTGTTCGCGGGCGACGTCGCCGTCCTCCGGGCCGAGGGCCTGGAAGCCCTGGTCGCCGCGCCGCCGCCGCGCGAGGCGTGAGCGTGCGGGTTGATTTCGGCCGCCCCGGGCCAGATATCAGCGCCGAATTCGATTCTCCTCCCCCCTCCTTGCCGACGACTGAACCGCGATGACGAGCAACGACATGTCCCAGGACGACCAGCGCCAGACCACGGTCGAGGCCGGTGCCAGCGCGGCCCAGGAGACCACGTCGCCGGGCACGGGCGCCGCCGCGGCGTCCGTCGATCCGGTGGCCGAGGCCCTGGCTCTCCTCACCGCCGAGCGCGACGAGCTGAAGGACCGGATGCTGCGCACGCTGGCCGAGATGGAGAACCTGCGCCGCCGGACCGAGCGGGAGATCGCGGATGCGCGCGCCTACGCGGTCACGAACTTCGCCCGGGACGTTCTGAATGTCGCCGACAACATCCACCGGGCCCTCGACAGCATCCCGGGGGACGCGAAGGCCGCCGCGGACGGCGCCTTCAAGGGGCTGATCGACGGCATCGAGCTGACCGAGCGCGACTTGGCCAAGACCCTGGAGCGGCACGGGGTGAAGCCTGTCGAGCCGGAGGGCCAGAAGTTCGACCCGAACCGGCACCAGGCCATGTTCGAGGTGCCGAACCCCGATGTCCCGGCCGGCACCGTCGTACAGGTCGTGCAGACCGGCTACGTGATCGGCGAGCGGGTGCTCCGCCCGGCGCTGGTCGGCGTCGCCAAGGGCGGCCCCAAGTCGGCCGCGAACCCCGCCGACGCCGCCTGATCAGCGGATCTGCCCCGACGCGTCCGCGCAAGGCAGCGCGGTCGCGAAGTCCGCGATGAACCGCGCCGTCTGCCGCGTCTCGACCGGCGACCACGGATCGCGGGCGACCAGACCCGCCTCGACTTCGAGACGTCGATTGCAAGCGCAGGCCGGCAGCAGCCCTAAAGCTGGGTCCGGCCAGCAGGCATCGTGATGCGCGCAAGCGAGATCGAGCGCGTCGATCGGCGCGTAGCCGGGGCCGCGGTTCCCCGGACCACAGAAATTGCCGTGGATCAGGAGCGCGCCCCGGCTTGAGGGCCCGGGCGGCACGATCTCCTGTGCAGCCGCGGCACCGACGGTGAGACCGAGGGTCAGCAGGGCCGTCGCAATGGGGGTCAGGCTGGGAGCGTTCACGGCCGATCCTGCATCGGTGATGCCTCCTGACGCCACGCGGCGGGACCGGCGCGGCATTCGGCATCCGTGTGACCCGACTGGCGCGGACGATCCCGGCCGGCCGATGGATTCGCGGAGCCGAACACCGTGCATTGCGGCCGAGCGGAACGATATCGTCAAGATCGCTCGCCGCGAATGTTGACTAAAATCGGTACTTCACACCGGAACGCGTCGACGCGGATCCCAAATCCTGTTTGCCGGCACCGCAATACGTCGGATCTCTGACGTTGTAGTATCCAGCCGGCTGACCCGGTGGCTGAACCGGAGATGCCCAGCCCCTCCATCCTGGCGAAGCGTTCTTCCGCAGCTGCCTGGGCCAGACCGCGTATTCGAGGCCCCTGCCCGTCGCACCAGCCGAGCGCGCGCCGCGCCCGGGCGGCGGTCGCGCGAGGCTTCAGAGGGCGAGCAGCAGCAGCCCGATGACGGTCACGGAGAGGATGAGGCAGAGGGCGAGATCGAGGATCGGCGCACCGCCGCAGTTCGGCACCTGGCGATCACGGTCGGTCATGACCCGGGACACGGCGATCACGACCGGGAACCCACGCGTGGGCGGCTCAGCGCGGCGTCCGTTTGCAGGTGCGGGTGCCCATAGGCGTGGAGAGCCGCCGCGTTCCGTAGGATGACGGGTGCGGCGGCCTGCGACCCCGTCGTCTCGCCGGCCAGGTGAGCCGTGTCGGCGACGGCGGTCCCCAGGGCGGGCAGTGCGAGCGCTGTGAGGAGGCAGGCGATCCGCCGCAGCCGCGGCACGGGATCGGATTGGCGGGGCCGAGAGGGCGCCTTCGTGGGCAGCGTGAGCGGCGGCAGCGCCTCGGCGGTCAGTCTGCGCATCTTGGCACTCATCGTCCTAGCCCCGTCAAGAACGTGGGAAATTTGACCACGCACTCCAGTTATGTGTGTAAAATTCCCACGTCAACGAAAAATCGGCGGTCCGGGGTGTGGTTGCACACGTCGTGGGATTGTCTCCCACGACACATCGTCTAACCCTACGAGCATGTCCGAGACCCCCGCCACGAAACCGGAGGGCGCCAGCCTGCATGCGCCGCTGGCCCGGCTGCTGCGCCCGCTGGTGCGCCTGCTCGTAGCGCGCGGGATCACATTCCCGGCGCTTACCGACCTGTTGCGCGAACTCTACGTGAATGTCGCCGAGTACGACTTCGCTCTGCCCGGCAAGGAGCAGACCGACAGCCGGGTCTCGTTGTTGACCGGCATCCACCGAAAGGAAGTGCGGCGCCTGCGCGGGGCCGGGGCGCCGGTGAGCGCCGTGCCGGCCGTGGTCTCGCGGACGAGCCGGATCATCGCACGCTGGATCGCCGACCCGGCCTTCACCGATCCGCAGGGCCAGCCGCTGCCGCTGCCACGGACAGCAGATGCGGGCGCGCCGTCCTTCGAGGTCCTGGTCTCCGGCATCACCCGCGACCTGCGCCCCCGCGCGGTGCTCGACGAGTGGCTCGACCGCGGGCTCGCCTCCCTGGACCCGCAGGACCGGATCGTTCTGGCCGAGGCGGCCTACGTGCCGCGCGGGGACGGTTCGGCCGAGCCGCAGCTCTACTATTTCGGCCGCAACCTGCACGACCATATCGCGGCCAGTGTCGCCAACATCGTCGGCGACAAACCGCGCTTCCTCGAGCGGGCCGTGCATTACGACGGGCTGTCCGAGGCGCTTGCGGTCAAGCTCGAGGCGCGGGCCCGCGAGATCGCCATGGAGGCCCTGCAGCAGGCCAACCGCGAGGCGCATGCCGCCTGCCAGACCGATTCCGGCGGCGATCACCGGTGGAACTTCGGCCTCTACGTCTACGCCGAGGCCGCCCCGCCGGCCCGGTCCACGGACGGGCGCTGAGAGGCCGGCCGGTGCAATCCTCGCCAAACCGCCGATTCGTCCTGCACCTGCTCGCGGGCACCGCCAGCCTGCTGCCGGGCGCCGCCCTGCCCCAGGAAAACCCGCGCGACCAGGGCATCGGCGGCACCGGCATGAAGATGACCGACGAGCCGAAGGACGGTGCCCTCGGCGAGGGCGACCGCGGCATCGGCGGCACCGGGGTGATCGGCACGATCCGCCGCTTCGGCTCGATCGTCGTCAACGACCTGCGCATCGCCTACCCGCCCGAGGTCGCGGTGGAGATCGACGGGGAGCCGGCCAAGGCGGCCGACCTGAAGATCGGCCAGGTCGTGCACGTGGTCGCCCGGCCGGAGCGTGGCGGCCTGGGCACAAGCCGCATCGACGTGGTCAGCGAGGTGGTCGGGCCGGTGGAATCGCTCGCGCCCGGGCGGATGATCGTGCTCGGCCAGCGGGTCTCCACCGGTGACCTGGCGGGGGACTGGAAGCCCGGCACCCGCGTCGCCGTGAGCGGCCTGCGCCGGCCGGACGGCGTGATCATGGCGAGCCTGATCGAGCCGCGCAGCTTCGGGCCCGACCGCGTCGCCGGGCCGGTGCGCCGCAACGCGGGCGGCGGCCTTTCCATCGGCGGCCTGCGCCTGAAGGGAGCCGACGTCCTCCCCCCGGGCCAGCGCGCCTTGGTGACCGGCGCCACCGAGGCCGGCGCCTTCGCCGTGACCAACGCCGCCCAGGTCGGGCTGCCGTTCCCGCCCGGCCTGAGGACGGTGTCGGTCGAAGCCTATATCGGTCGCGCCGGCGGTGGTCTGGACCTCGGTTCGGGCCTCGCCGTGTCGGGACGCGCAGGCCTGCGCGTCCCGCGCCAGGGCAGCGTGCGCGGCGTCCTCACCGCCGACATCGCCCCGGATGGCAGGCTCACGATGGAGCGACTGCGGATCGACGACCGGATCGCGCCCGATCGCCTGCAATCGCCGGACGCGCCACGCTTCGAGCGGGAGCGCGACCGCCTCGACCTGCAGAAGCTGCCCGACCTGCCCGAATTGCCCCGCAATGTCCCCGAGCGCTTCGGCACCGAGCCGGGCCCCCGGCAGAGCCCGTTCGGGGGGCTCGGCGATTCCCACGGCCCGGCGATCGACACCCGGCCCGGGGCCGGCCGCATCCCCGGCGCGGACGGGCCCGGCGGGTTCGGTGGGCCGCGCGGCGGCTTCGGCGCGGTCCCGGGAGGTCCCGGCGGGGGATTCGGTGGCCCGGGCGGAGGACCGGGCGGTTTCGGCGGCCCACCCAGCGGCAGCCGGCGCTGAGGCTTGCCGCCCATGCAATCCCACCTCCGCGGCGTCAGTTTCTCTCTAGCTCTCCGCCTCGCGCGCAAGCAGGTCGCGCTTGCGGTCCACGCCCCAGCGGTAGCCTGACAGGGATCCGTCGGAGCGGACCACCCGGTGGCACGGGATCGCCACCGCGAGGTGGTTCGCCCCGCAGGCCTGGGCAACGGCCCGCATGGATGTGGGCGCCCCGATGGCGCGGGCGATGTCCGCGTAGGTCGCGGTCGATCCGACCGGGATCGCCCGCAAGGCCGCCCAGACGCGCTGCTGGAAGGCGGTGCCGCGGATGTCGAGGGGCAGGTCGAGGCCGGTGGCCGGCGCCTCCACGAGCCCGATGACCCGCGCCATCCAGGCCTCGAACGCAGAATCGCCACCCTCGATCTCGGCCCCCGGAAACCGGTCCTGCAGGTCGCGGACGAGAAGTTCGGGTTCGTCGCCGAGCAGGATCGCGCAGAGGCCGGCCTCCGTGGCGGCGACCAGGATCGCTCCCAGGGTGCAGGCGCCGACGCCGAAGCGCATACGGATGCCGAGCCCGCCCTTGCGGTAGGCGGCAGGCGCCATGCCGAGCCGCTGTGCGGCGCCGGCGTAGAACCGGCTCGCTGTCGCATAGCCGGCATCATAGAGCGCCTCGGTGACGGTTGACGCTCTTGGCAGCGCGGCGGCCAGGGCCCCGGCCCGTCGGGCCTCCGCGTAGGCTTTGGGGGTCACCCCGGTGGCGGCTTTGAACACCCGGTGGAAATGGTACGCGCTCAGGCCGGCAGCGCGGGCGAGCTCGGACAGCGGCGGCACCGTCTCGGCGGACTCGATCAGCCGGCAGGCCCGGGCCACGGCCTCCGCCCGGCGCACGGACGGACCGGGCTCGTCCGGCCGGCAGCGGCGGCACGGCCGGAAGCCGGCTTCTTCCGCCTCCGCGCAGGTGCGGTGGAAGGTGACGTTTTCGGGCCGGGCCGCCCGCGACGGGCAGCTCGGGCGGCAATACACCCCCGTCGTGCGGACCGCGTACACGAAGGTGCCGTCCGCCCGCCCGTCGCGGGTGGCGAGCGCCGCCCGGCGCGCGGCCTCCTCGGGATCGGCTATCGGGGGAACGCTCATGGCGGGACTATGCGGCGGCGCAGGCGCATTGGGGAGGGGCAGGCG